>NZ_JAYLLN010000005.1:0-154412 GCF_037126265.1 Sphingobacterium tenebrionis | reverse complement strand
AACACGTGAATAAGTAAAAAATTATAAAAGTCTGGTTACTTTCAATTGGTTATTTCAAATCTATTTATGAAAATGTCTAATTTAAATAGATGAATTAATTAATCTATTTTGGCTAATCCTGAAAAACTGTTCACGTTATTTAGAAAAATCTTAACAAAAAATATTAATCTAACTCGCTAATAAAGAGTATTATGATAAATTGATTTAAATCTATATTAGAATATTTTTCCTATATTTGTTTTAGAATCAATTAACTATTTATGAAAAAAGTCTTTATTACTTTACTGGCTTCAGCATCAATTGCTTTTTCTTCCTGCCAGAAGGAACAAGATATTGTCACGATGGATGGGGAATGGTACATCAGGGCAATACTAGAGGAGTCTACTAAGCGTGATGAATTGGTATCAAGGTATTATAAAATGTATAAAAGGTCCGATGTTTATAATAAATATTATAAAACCATAACCTTTTCAGGCAATTCTTTTGTAATTACTACCTATGATAGAGATAAGGATTCAAATAAGAATACGATATCGACCATAACATATCCATTTACAATCGATGGAGATAATATGACCGTTACTCTTCCTGACAGAAGGACAACCACTTATAATTATAAGTTTTATGGATTGGGTTCACGAAGTTTACAATTAGGTTTTATCAATACGTTTGTCAATAACAATAATGAAACCATAGTCACCACCAATAAAACGGTGTTGTTGAGGGAATTTCCTAAGGACGATAGCGAAGAGGAAACAGAAGAAATGCCTGCTCCTGGAGAAGTTGGTGGAGGTGAAGATACGGATGCTCCACCACCCATTGGTTGGTAAGATAGTTTTCTTCAAGCATAAAAAAGTCTAATGAATTCAATTAGACTTTTTTTATGCTTATTCATTTGTACAGTTTAGAAAAATAAAAAGGGGGATTTATATCAAATCCCCCTTAATCTATTAGATTCTATATTAATTATTATAGTTTCGATAGTTTACCATAGAATATGGCTGCTGGGTCAGAGACTTTAATCAAACCTCCTAAAGTACCGGCGTTAGGATCCGATCCTGAGATATAGGTTAGTTTGAATTCACCACCACTGAAGTAATTTCGAACAGCTGTTGATACCCAGCCATTGTTCCAGTTACCATTTGTAGCAATTGGAGCTGTTAGTTTTAATACACCATCTGTCAAGGTGTAATTATATTCCGCGCTTGCTAGGTATACGGTACTACCGCTTTGGAAACGGACATCCAATACAGCAACTTTCGATGTCGATAACCTAAAGTTCACAGAGTGGGTCAACATACCATTTGCTGCATGGAAATTAACTAGGGCTGTCCAGATTGAGTTAAAACTTGAAGAAACACCTTCGGGCTGCTTAGTTCCAGCAATCGTTATTGCATTGAATGCCCCATCAAAAGAAAACATCACCTCAATAGGAAGAATTGGGTTAGCGCTATTTTTGATCTCGTATTTATTTCCCGCAATATCATGGATAAATATGCTATTCCCTTCCACTTCGCCTTTAGTAAAAACCAGATCCCTATGATTTCCGCCTGCTAAAATATCAAAACCTTTTAGATTGAAAGCAAACTTAAACGTATTCAAAACGGTTTTATTATCCGGTAGAACAGATCCGATATCAAGGGTTTTTGTGCCAGAAAATATGGACAGAGCTAACTTTGTGGCAACACCTCCGATATTAACCTCGATATATGGGTTTTTGAAGGATTGGAAGATGATTTTGGTCTTATCAATACCAGTCTTATATGCTCCCGTATTATATGCCTCTTTTTCAGCCGCTGTAGCTTTGGCTAACACCAATTGTTGGCTGTATCTTTTTCCAACAAAAATGATAGAATCTGCATTTGAACGTAAGAACCTATATTCCAGGTCACTCCTAAGTCCTTCTCGGATTGTTCCGTTGTAAACAGATGGATTGGGATCATTCAACATGGAAATATAATTGTAAGTGTCAAAAATCAATGTAGCTCCATTATCCTGTTTAACACGATAATTAGATCCTTCAATTTTTGTTGCTGAGGCATCGGTCAGGTCGGCAACCATTTTAACCACCTGTTGATCGTCAAAGTCCATGTAAAATCCATATCCGCCCTTTAAACCTGTTCCAACCGTTGCTTTCCAGCCATTTGGCGCAGTGGTCAGGGCATTGTTTATAGAATCGATTTTAGCTTTCATGCGTACATCTGGTGATTCGCCAAAGACTAAATCCTCTTCCTGTTTTTGACAGGAGGATGCCACAACCAACAGCATCGCTCCAAATAAAATATTTTTTAAATTCATCATCATTATAGTCCTAATACGCCATACCAATAATTTGTAGTATTGTTCTTCTCATAAAAACCTGCCAAAGAATTATAATCTGCACCCTCTACATCTGCTTTCAACCAATCTGCTGTATAGGTTTTTCCAGTAAAATATGGCTGAAGGCTGTTTGCAAAACCGGCAGAAAATAAAGCGGCATTAGCATAATTCCCAGTTGTACCTGCTTGTTCAACCTTCGTAAAGGTCAGGTCACCAGAAGTAGTATTATAGGCATATGTAAATGAATAGTCAGCCAAATATTGTGTTCCACCTGCTGCTGCTGTAAAAGCACATCTGATTGTAGCCTTATTATCTGCTTCAAAACGAACTTGAACATAGTCCAAATTATATTTTGCTGTAGAACTATAAGCTAGGACCGCCGCTTTCATTTTATCATAGGCCGCTTGAAACTCAGCGGGCTTACCATATTTAGAATAAATAGCATTCCCAGGATTGATGGTCACCGTTTTATAGGTACTTGCTAAGTATTGAGGGAATTTAAGATCATTTGGATATACAGTGCTCTTCAAGTAATTCTGAATTTCTTTTTGAAGCTCTCTAAAATTTACTTTCAAGTTTGAAGTATAATAGTTCGCCACATTGGCTTCCTTTTGCTTCAATTTGCTTTTACCTGCATCTGAAGAACTGTTTGCATAACGATCGTACCAAGCTTGACCTTTTACCAATAAATGTGCAGCAGTTTCTGCATAATCCTCGGTGTAAGATCCACTTGCATACGAAGTCACGAAGCCATATTTTCTTGCCGTATCAGCCGGAGTTGTTGACCAAGTCGCTTTATAGTCTGCTTTAGATATCGATTCAAAATCTGTTGGAATATTTACCAATTGATTCAAAATGTGGACAAATTCGTGGTGGATAACCAATAATGCACCATAGGCACTGTAATTGTTGATGCCATATAAGTTCACCCTGCGGCCAGCTGATGCCGTCCCAGCATATACTGAGCCGTCAGATGCATAGGAATTTGATCCGAAAAGAATCCATTCCTTAGGCGACATTTTTTTGATGAAATCAACGCCACCCACTTTTCTATATGGCAATAAATAACCATTCAATACGGATTCCATGGTCGGTTTAACTGCGTCCAAACGTGGAGGAGTTACGTTGCGGTCTACATCATGGTAATAACGATTATAACGGTAAACCACATCAATGTTATACTCATCCAAAAAGGTTGTTTTCAACCAATTATCCAATTCAGTTTTTGTCTGTGGATCATCATCGTTATACTGAGAGAAATCAACATTCTTTACTTCCTCTTTAGCACAAGATCCTAACACACATACTACTGATAATGCGATTAAAATTTTATTTACTATTTTCATAATGGTATTATCTAGGATTTAATTCAATTCCTGCGATTTTAGCCTCTTCAGGAATTTGGAAAACACGTCTAGGATCATCTGGTCCCAACTCAATCTCTGTTTCTTCTTTTGTAGGACTGATCACATTGTGAATTACCGGTAATTTTCTTCTGGTAACATCGATCCAACGTAATCCTTCTTCTAAGAACTCTGCCTTTTTAGCATTAAGTACTGCCTTAACCAAAGCTTTTTTAGGATCGGTCTCCACATAGAAAGTCTGAATTTTTTCTAATGTCAAGGTATGTAAGCTCGGTGTATAGTTCCTGATTTTTGTACTATAGAACGTGTTCAGGTCCGCTACGGCTAAATCATATTTACCTAATTCAGCATTTGCTTCAGCACGGTTCATAATCGCTTCATCCAAGGTTAATAAGGGTTGCATAATGTATGGATAACCAATGCCAGGACCTGTATAGAAGAAATAATATAACCATTTGTAAGTGGTGTAGTTTGGAGCACCGTATGAAAGTACTTTATTATCCAATACACCTCCCGTTACATGTGGGTCAGTAAACATACGTGCTAATTTGGCACCATAACCATATCTCGGAGAGGAAACATATGTCCAAGTCGAATAAGCATTCGTTAATAACAAGGTCGATTTTACATCGGATCTGGTAAAGGCTGCGTTGAATTCACCTGAAGTCATGTTTTTAAATGTGGTGTTTATCGGTCTTAAATTACCCGAGAATTCACCTGAAGGTGTTGATAAACTTGCATGATCGGCCGCTTTTTGCCATTCTCCTAAGAATAAGTATAACCTAGATGCAAATGCATGTGCCGCAGCTTTGGTAAAGTGATATTTTGGAACTTGATAGTTCTGGTCTGAAACATATTTTAAGCCTTCTTCCAGATCAGAAACGATGTTCTCATAGGTGGATTTTACGGTGCCACGGGTAAAATCCCCAAAAACTTTGGTTCCTGGAGCTTTTACGTAAGGAATACCTGGGGAATCATTTGTTCCGCCAATTTCATAGGATTTCGCAAAGAAAATAGCTAACATATGATGTGCATAAGCTCTTGCAATCAAGGCTTCACCTTTGTATTGTAAAACTTCGTCACCAAATTGATTTTCCTCGATGGATTCTAAAGCTTGGTTGGCCGCAGCAATTGCTTCATAACAACCATTCCAATAGTTTGTAGGCGTGTTTGTGCCCGATCCGATCTGATCTTCCCAAACATAAGGCCTATCGCGTGTATCCACCGACGATCCTACTCCTGGTCCTTTGTCTTCTGCATTATCAGATGCTGCTTCTGCAAATGATAGATAGTCATAACCTGGATATGCCGTTGCAACCAATTGTGCTACTTTATCCACACTGTTAATGGTCGTGCGGTTATCCGGTTCAACATCCAAATATTTATTACATGAACTCGCCGTTAAAGCTAGTCCAGCTAATAATATAACATTTATTTTATTTAATACTTTCATAAAAATCCCTATTAAAATCCAACCTTTAATGATAATGTGAATTGTCTTAATGTTGGCAATGCCACACCACCAGAAGCATAGAACTCTGGATCTTGGCCTCTTAAGCGCTCATCAGCAATGATGGTCCATAAATTGTTTCCTACCAAATTCAAACTTGCATTCGCTAGTTTAGTTGAACTCAACCATCTTTGAGGAATGGAGTATCCTAAAGTAACTTGTTTTAGCTTCAGGTAACCGCCATCCACGACACGCTCTGTACTGTAGTTGTACGCATTGTATGGATATTGTGCACTAACCTGTCCTCCTGTAGAGTTCGTGATATTGGTGTTAGAAATTGGGTCTAACAACGCAGGAATACTGGTGAAGTTTTCATCACCCGGCATGATCCATCTATTCAACATATCTTTTGTCATGACAGACATATCGTTATATGAAGCATAAATAGTTGGTCTCAATCTCAATTTATTTCCAGCAGAGAATGTGAACAATCCAGTTAGGTTAAAGCCTTTATAACTAAGTTGGTTGTAGAAACCTCCTGTGAACGTAGGTTCAACCGGACCTTCATATTTTAAATAATCCAATGTTTGGCTCTGTAAACTGATGTAAGATGTTTTTAGACCATCAGTACCGATGAATGTAGGGAAGCCGTAAGTAGGATTCAATCCATCAAATTGGATAGAGAATAAACTACGCTGAGAATATCCTTCAACTGCACCGCCTGTATTGGAAACGGCTCTCCAGATATTTGGATTGATATCTAAATTGGTGATTTTGTTCGTGTTGTATCCGAAATTAAAACGTGTTCTCCATCTGAAGTTTTCGTTGCTGATAGGATTACCTGCAATAGTCAATTCGATACCTTTTGATTCCATATCCGCGTAGTTTGCGATCTTGGTAAATTGACCATCAATTCCTGATGTTTGAACAGAACCTAATAAATCGTAATTCTTTCTTTGATATAGATCCACATTTAAGTCAATCTTATTGGAAAGTAAACCCAAATCAAAACCTAAGTTGAATTCTTTCATTTTTTCCCAGGTCAATTCAGAGTTTTCCAAACTGGAGATATAAGTCAATACTTCTTGGTCTACAATTTCTCTTCTTCTCGCAATCTGATTATAGAATACAGCTGAGGAGTTAGTCGCATTACCCATTGATGCTACCAAACCGTAAGTAGCTCTAACCGAGAAAGCACTTAAATAATCGTTTGTTGGCCAAAAAGTCTCTTGATCGATATCCCATGCTCCGGAAATGTTCCATGTTGGCAACCAACGTGCTGTTCTTGATTTACCCATTTTGTTGGATCCATCATAACGACCTGTCGCATTGAAACGGTACTTTTCTTTGTAGGAATAAGCTGCTCTCATGGAATAACCAACCCAACGGTCTGCATTATATCCCATACCGAAGTAAGGTTTACCCTCTTCTCTGGCTTCTTTGAAATATTTATAGTAAGGAGATACCAATCCACCATTTTCGTATTGATAACCTACCCCGTCGAAGAACTTAGCTTGTCTGTCCGTAGTTTTCATCTCCATGGAAGCAAACACGTTCAAGCTATGGTCCTCATTGAATTCTTTATCATACTCCAAATCCTGACGGAAGTAGTAGAACTTCATATTATCGCCTGTAATATTGTAAAATCCTCCATCTGGCAAAACAGATACTGCTGGATTATTAGGAAAATCAGGATCTTTATACAACCTTCCGTTAGATCCTACGATGGTTGCATCATCCATGGCCTTGAAAGATTGCACGTAATTTGAACCTTCTTTTAAGAATAGTTCGCTTTCTGATTTAGTATAACGGAAGGCGCCATTGATCGAATACGTTAAATCTTTGATAAATTCATATTTCAAACCACCTTGGACCTTAAAGTCGATCATAGAAAGTTTAGCATAATTGTTCTCCATTTCCGTTAAAATGTTGAAAGGAGCATAATCACGCACGAAATACTCACGACGGCCATTTTCATCAAATGGGGTGATCAAACGGCTAGTACTCAACGCATAGTTATACGGGTTGATGTCATAACCTCTGTAGTATGAACCATAAACTGGATCGGATTGCACGTTCTGAGAACCCGGTGCTGATTGGTCACGGATAGAACCATTACCGATCAATTCCCCAGTCAATTTGTCGCTGAATTTATAATTGGATCTAAAGTTACCCGTGAAACGTTTAACATTATTACCGATCGTCATACCTGGGTCGTTCAAGAAGGAAACCGAACTATAGTTCTGTGATTTTTCCGTTCCGGAAGAAACACTTAAGGAGTGCTCTTGCATGATCTTACTTTGGAACAATAGATCGAACCAATCTGTATTTGCATTTGCATAGCGGGAAAGGAAGTCGATCTGGCTCTGTGCGTCATTTTTCAAGGCGAATGTTCCGGTGTTAGGATCATAATCGTACAACATATTGTACATCTTGTAGAACACTCCACCGTTAGCACCACGAGAAGCAGAAGGGATTTGGAAATAACCTTTGTTTTTCAACTCGATCATTACCGCCATCTGATCATAAGAAGACATGATGTCAAAATCGGCATAAGAAGGTTTTTGGTAGGTCGTAAAGTTACCTGTGTAACTTACCAATGGCTTACCATCTCCTTTTCTACCTTTTTTCGTATTTACTACGATTACACCGTTCATCGCTCTTGCACCATACATCGCTGTTGCAGCCGCATCTCTCAACACGTTGAAACTCTCGATGTCATCCGGGTTCAAACCTGCAACGGATGAACCTAACAAGGTGCTCATGTCTCCGGTTGACAATGCCTCATTGGAAATATTTACTACGTCTTCCAAGATGATACCATCGATAACCCATAAAGGTTTGTTATCTCCTGATAGGGAGGTTGCACCACGAACACGGATTTTCGGTGCAGCACCGAATGTTCCGGACACGTTCTGCACGGATACACCTGCTACTTGGCCCTCTAGCATACGTGAAATATCCGGTACACCGGCACGTTCTGCATCTTTTGCACTTACTTTTGTAGATGCTCCAGTAAAGAATTTACGGTCAAGTGTTTGGTAACCCGTTGCAACTACGGTTACCTCTTCGATCTGTTTTTCTGAAGATGATAAACGAACGGTAAAAGTAGAACGGTTGTTAACCGCTACTTCCTGTTCATTGTAACCTAAGAAACGGACGATCAAAGTCTCGTTACCAGCCGCTTGAATGGTAAACCTACCTTGGTCATTAGTACTAGCTGCCGTAGACTTCCCTTTTACCGTAACGGTAGCACCAGCAATCGGTTGATTGGTGCCAGCATCCACAACTGTACCTGAAATAGTGTTTTGAAGTGTTGATGCCGAGATTTTAGCACCTGCGTTCAATTTTGATGACATTGGGTCAGCAGCCAAACTAGAAAACGAGATTGTTCCCGCAACAGCTAGAACAACTAAATTTTTCCATGTTTGATTGAGCCTGTTTTGTCTCCACCAAGATAATTGAGAGTTCCTCTCAAAAATTGGAGAATAAAGATACCCCATAGATAAAATAATTTAGGACGTTAAATAATTGTGAGTTAAAGAATCTAAAAGATTAATGGTACTCAAGTAATTTATGAGGTCCAATATATAAAAAGATTTTATTGAAGTGAACTGACATTATTCAAAAAAATCTATTAAGAACAATATATGTTTATAATGGGATTATAAATGTTGGGCAACATGAAAATATATCAACAAACAACTACAAATTCTATTAAGATTTTATTAAACTTTTGTTTATTGTAACATTGCATTAGAATAAAGCTTGCTAAAACCGTTTAACTTTTGAAACGTTGTTAACCTTATAGAAAGTTTTAATCAAAATATGAGTTGGTTATTTTGATTAACATTTATTATCCATTTTCTCCAAGTGGTTTTTAGGATAAGCCTTCAAAATATGTTTGATGTTGGGTCAGAATCGTGGTTTAAGCATGTTTAAAGCAAGGCTAAAGTAATGGAATAGTATGTAAAGCATACATTTTACATACTTTTATGTTACTTTCAGTATGCTTTTACTCCGAAGCTAACATTTCAACGGAAAGTCATGTTTGAAATAGCCAAGGCATAAATAATAGGACAGTTTGGCGAAAATACAAAGGGTTTTATCTCTAAACATATTGAATTCTATGTCAAGCGATATGCGAATGGTAATCTTATTTAGTTTAAGTAAATTCCCTTCTGCTTCCGACGGAAATTCGAATTTGAAAGGGTGCTAAATACTAAGGATGGGGATAGTTAGGTTACTGATTTCCCATCTTTTCAGATCAATTTCTTTTCTAAGGCGACCCGCACGAGTACCGCCGTGTTCTTCGCGTCCAACTTCAACAGCAGATTTTTTCGGTAGCTTTTAATAGTTTCGGGACTTAAGAAAATTCGGTCAGCTATTTCGCTGTTTGTCAATCCTTCGGCAATCAGTTTCAACATTTCACGTTCGCGTTGGCTCAACCATTGTTGGGTTTCCTTTGGTTTTTTCATCAACACATCCACTTCATGGCATAGAAAAACTTGTCCTTTGGCCACTTCTTGAATGCCGGTTAATACCTCTTCAGTCATCGCATTTTTGACCAGGTATCCAGAGGCACCGTTTTCTAGCATTTGTCTGACCACGCTATATTCATTATGGGTGGTAAGGGCCATGATTTGAAGGTCAGGATATCGCTGCTTAAGTTCTTTACAGAAATCAACACCATTCAAATCTGGAAGTCCGACATCAAGCAAGAGCACATCCGGTTTCCAATGACCGATGGAATCCCTGCATGCAGCAGCATTGTGCGCTATGAAGACGACACTTGCCAGTCCAGATTCTTCAATTATGGCACTAAGTCCCTCAGTTAGGATCTTATGGTCATCTACTATAGCTACTTTAATCATGATCTACATTATTTTGCAGTTCCAGTTCAACATGAACCTCTGTTCCTTCCACAGAAGAATAAATATGCAATTTTCCTTGAAAGGCTTCCACCCGTTGTCGAATATTCCGCAAACCCATCCCTTCTGCTACTTGTTGTTGATCAAAGCCTTTTCCATCGTCATGAACGGTAAAGGATATCCGGTTGGACTCCTGTACCAATTGCACATTGATATGCGAAGCTACAGCATGTTTTAGCGCATTGTTGACGAGTTCATGGATACACCGATAAACCATGATTTCCATTTTACTGGGCAATCAAGCTTCATCGCCGAAATAATGGAAATCTGCGATCGGTATGGCAGCACAAAAATCAGATAGAGATACTTTTAGTCCATAACGTAATAAGGATTCGGGCATCATGTGATGAGCTACCCTACGAAGTTCTTGAATGGAGTCGTCCAACATCCCTAAAGCGGTCTGCAATCGAGTAACATCCATTGCCTCCAATATCGCATCGCCGTTCATCTGTGGAAGATTCATCTTTACCGCGGAGAGTATTCCCCCTAGGCCATCATGTAAATCCTTTGCCAGGCGAGATCTTTCTGCGGCTTCGCCATCTAGGGTGGCTTGTACAGCCACCAATTGCTTCTCCTGTTCGAGTCTGTGACTTTCTTCTTCGGCCAATTTACGTTTACTTACAGCCAATCGATAGCGAATATAGGCAAATGCCAAGGCCACTAAAAGACCGCCAGCTATGGCCACACCTAGCCAGATATAAAGTTGTCGTTGTTTTTCCAATGCGTTTATCTGTAATTCTTTTTTTTCTGTTTCATATTTGGCTTCCAGGTTGGAGATTGATCCTTGATATTCATCAGTCGCTAATTGCTGTATGGAGGCGGTATATTCATCCAAGTATTTTGCTGACTGTTCAAAATTGCCCAAATACATGTTGTTTCGGACTTGGTTCAACAGTGCATTGTGTTTAATCTCCAGATTAGTAGAGTCTTTTGATTTTGCCGCTAGGGCAAGCGTTTCGCTTTCTTGATACTTTTTTTGATGATACCGGACATTGGATAAATTTACATAGAGTTGGGCGAGGAGATTGGGGTAATTAACCTCTTTGGCCAAAACAAGGCCCTGCTCTGTATAATAGGCGGCCTGCTGGTAATTACCAGATTCCTGATAGCAGCGTCCCAAAATGTAGAGGGCAACTGCTTCACTATATTTATTTCCCAATTGATGATAAATATCTGCTGCACGACTGGCATATGCTATCGCTTTAGGCATATCAGTCTCCTGATAGATGTTCGTCAAGGCAATAGCTACAGAACCAAGCGCTTCCTTATCATTGCTTTTAATGGCTATGGCTTCGGACTCTTTGAGGTATTTTCGGCCTTTTCAAAATTCCTCAATTGTAAATAGACATGCGAGATGTTTCCCAGCACCATACCTCTACCTACGTCGTGACCTTCTTTTTCAAATAATTGTAAAGCCTTCAGGTATTCTTTGAGCGCTTCAGCATGCATGTCCTGCATTTTATAAATAGTTCCCTTGTTCATGTGTGCATTTGCCAATGGCGTGAGGCTGGGCAACTCATTTGCCGGATCAAAGGCGAGATCTTGGTAATAGTGGGCCGAATCATACTGGGTTAGGTAGAAATAGGACATCGCCGTATGGCTATAAAGAATGGAAAGCCACTTCTTGTGATCCTGTTTTTTCGCAAGTGCTATACCTTTTTTTCCAAATTCAATTCCTGAGGCAGCATCATGTTCCCAGGTGATGTAGAGGAGTGCATCGTACAATTCAAGCTGTTTTTTCTACTGTAATATTCTTCTTTTCCAATTCCCTTTTTAAGGAATCTACCATTCTTGCTTGTGCTGTTGCCTTCATGCTCATTCCTAGCATCAGCACCAATAACATATAGCACATGATTAATGGTCGGAGCAAATCCCTGTATAAATGCTTTAAGATCATAACGGTTCATTATCAGGTTAATACTGATACAAAGATAGGTATAAGAGCTTTGGATAAAAACCCCCTTTGGGGGGTAAGATAGAAAATCAGGATGGTCTAATTTTGAGATGAAAATAAACCTTAACAGAAAAAATTATGAGAACACATTCTCTCTTGGTAGTCAGATCCGAAAAAAAGAAATAGTTCTTCTACTAGAACGATAGTAACATTCGAAAATTAACAGAATTGAAAATAAAATAAAACGATTATGAAAATGACAATTGGAAAGGCAATTTGGACAGCTATATCCTTGGTACTATTTGCCTGTTGTGATAAAGCTGACACAGGCGAAGGTACTGCTGGACCAGAAAAAGGCTATGCCACTGGCAAGGTAACAGATTCAAAAGGTGAACCCCTTTCAGACGTTCGTATTCTTTTAGACAATACCATGTTGTATGCATCCTATATTCATGGTACGACAGATAAGTCGGGAACTTACCGCATAAAGTCTCTCCCAGGTTCTTGGCGGGCTTTTGCCTATATAGACAAGCAATATAATGGAAAAGTCTACACGATGGAGCTTTTTCCGGATGGAACCGATGCTTTCAATGAGGAGGGTGCAGTACGCAATTTTTCCTGGAAGCTGGAAGGAGATATGCCCTGGGAAGCGGAAGCTTATTATGGCGGAACCGTCATGCTAACGACCGATTATGGTTTTTACGAAGATGAGAAGGACATGGAGATTACGCTGAAACCTACAGGTCCGCTGATCGATGGATCAACAGGAAAAACGATTGTCTTAAAATTTGGCGATAAAAAATGGACCCAACGAAGTGAGCTTTGGGATATACCCATAGGAAGGTATAAGGTTACTGCCAAATTGAAAAAAGATGGAAAAACAACCGACCTTAAAATTGAAGACTGGTATAAAAGGGAAGGAGCAGTAAACGAATTTCAACTTGATTTTATACCAAAACCTGGAAACGGAGTCGATAATTCTGCTTCCATTGTTATTGGCTATTAATATTAAAAAATAAAAAAAAAGTGAACATGAAAACAATAATGAAAAGCAACATTTGGATTTTTTTTATCGCAGTGACTATGATGTCCTGCTCCAAGGGTGAAGATTGCGACCCCAATGATGAGCAAAGCCCGTGTTATTCAGGGATAGTCCAAGGCAATCAGCTATTACTTGTCGAGGAGAAAGTGAACGGGGTGACTGACATTTCCTTTTTATATAATGAAGAAAATCAAATAACTACATACCGGATCCATCCAAAGGATGGAGTTGGGGAAAGTACAGCAGTTTTCACCTATAACGATAAGGGAAATATGATATCAGCAACCCATAGCCATGCTGGAAAACATGTTTATCGGGAAGATTATGCCTATGGAACTGATGATAAACCGGTTTCCGGAACTTGGACCTATCCACATGGGGTGGTGAACCTACATTTTGAATATACGAACAATATGGTATTAGAAAAGATTTCAGCCTTGAATGGTCAAGAGTATGCCCTCAATAAATATACATTTGATAGTAAAGGTGAAAATCTCTTAAGGACTGAATTAAATACAGATGGTACATTGTTAAGCATTATGGAATTTAGCGATTTTGATGACAAGAATTATCGGATGACAGGGTTTCCCTGGAAATGGAAAACTTATTCAATCAATAATGCCAAGAGCCAAAAGTTGACGGGTGCGGGTGTTGCAGGAACCTCGATCTTCTTAGATCATATCTGGAAATATACCTACAACGATTCCGGATATCCTACTAAGGCAGAAATCTACGATAGAGCAACCAATAAGCTGGTGGAAACTAGGGAGTATATCTATAAAAAAGCAAACTAAATATGAAAAGACTAACCATTATTATTACGGTTCTATTGGCCGCGCTTAAAGTCCAAGGCCAACAATTTAAAAAAGTAACAACAGCTATAAATGCTGGTTTCGGACTTGGAACCGCCTTAGGAGGACTGGGAAAGGCACGTCCAGCTTTAAGTCTATCACTTGATTATGGCATGTGGGACATGAATGGCCCTGGGGTAATTTCTCTTGGTGCATATGTAGGTAACACAGCGTACAAATACAATAGCGGAAATTATACCTCAAAATGGAATTACTTGATCACTGGAATTCGAGGTGCTTACCATTATAATGGTTTTACTTCTGCACCAAAATTGGATGTATATGGTGGATTGATGTTGGGTTTTAATATCGTGAGCTACTCCTCAGATGGAGATGGTTTAGATGTGGCAGACAATTACAGTAGCGGAATGGGATTAAGCGGATTTTTGGGTAGCCGATATTTTTTCAGTGAGAAATTAGGCGCCTTCGCAGAATTGGGATATGGCGTATCTGTACTCAATGTAGGAATTACGTATAAATTTTAATCCGGCCTATACGTTTCGCCTTCGGTCTTAATACTAAATACTCACTACTTTATACTAAAAATGCTCAGCGAAAGCTGAGCATTTCTCTGTAGCCCGTAGGGGAATCGAACCCCTGTTTCAAGAATGAAAATCTTGCGTCCTAACCCCTAGACGAACGGGCCGATTTGTGTTTCGGTGTGCAAATATAGAATTTCCTTTATTATTCCCAAAATTTTTTATCAAAAAAATCCTAAATAATTCTTTTAAGGGTATTTTTTGCTAGATTACAACTATTATGAATCGATTAAAAACTTACCTTACACTGAGTTTGGGACTATGTCTCGGACTTCAGGAATCTTCCGCACAGAAGATCAAAGTAAAATGGGATTTTAGCGCTAACTACCATCCCAGCCAAAATCGGGTATTGCAACTGACCTTGATCAATACCGATAATGTGCCCATCCAATTGGATACCTATGACCTATGGTTCAATTCCATGTATCCCATTGAAGAAATTAACCAAAACAATGCTGAAGAAATTAACCAAAAAAATTACAGGTTCCATAACCGAAATGGTAACCTGTATTCCGTAGACTTTGCAAAGGGAACTCGGATAAATGTGAAAGATTCTATAACACTAGAATACAAGTCCCCTTATCCCATTACCCACACTTCACTGACACCAAATGGGTTTTACCTGGAAAGTAAGTCCAAACCAAGCAAGCACATTGAGATAGGACATCCAGAAGTGATTGCTGCTAAGGTCACCCCACAAGAGGAAAACAATATGTTATCCGCGCTTTATGCACGAAATAGTTTGACCCATAATGGCAAGGCGCAGGCCATTTTACCAACTCCCGCTCATTTGAAAATGGGAAATGGGGCTTTTAGCCCAGGTAAGATACTGGATGTTTCTATCGATGAGGGATTCAATAATTCAGATAAAAAATCCTTTAGCGAATATCTCCGCACTTTCCCAAATCTGGCCCAAATCCAGGCACCCAAAGGTGACCAAGGCAAGCTTAAAATAAGACAGAACAAGGAATTAGGCAAGGAAGCCTATCATTTAAAGGTTTCAACGAATGGGATCGAAATTTCCGCTTCCCATGCGGCCGGCGTTTTTTATGCCGTCCAATCTTTAAGATCCTTATTGAATCCGGAACAATTACAGGGGAAAACAGCCCTTTCCTTTCCTTTTTTGGAAGTTCAGGATGAACCCAGGTTTGCTTATCGGGGGTTCATGATGGATATCGCTCGGAATTTTAAGGATATCCATACCATCAAGAAATACATTGATGTGATGGCTTCCTTGAAGTTGAATAAGTTCCACCTGCATTTTATAGACGATGAGGGTTGGCGATTGGAGATCCCCTCATTGCCAGAATTAACAGAAATAGGATCAAAACGATCCGGAACCTTTAAAGATGGGAATAGCATTCAACCTGCTTATGGATCAGGCTCAAATCCTACCGAAAATGCCTTTCTGACAAAAGAACAATTTCAGGAGCTATTGACTTATGCTGCGGAAAGACATGTAACCATCATTCCGGAAATAGAGACCCCTGGGCATGCCAGAGCAGCCATAGAGGCCATGGAAACACGATACCATCGTTTGATGAAAGCCGGAAAGCAGAAAGAAGCTGAAGAATTCCTGTTGTACGAAGCTACTGATAGTTCCAAATATAGTTCCGCACAATATTGGGACGATAATGTGATGAACCCGGCATTGCCTTCTGTATATCGCTTTATAGACGTGGTATTGGAGGATATCAAGAAGATGTATCAGGAAGTGGGTTTGGAACTGAAACTTGTCTCCCTGGGCGGAGATGAGGTTCCATCGGGATCTTGGGAAGGCTCACCCATCATCAAGCAGCTGATGGCGAAAGAAGGGATGAAATCTGTTTATGAAGTTTGGCCATATTATGTGGAAAAGATAAATGCCATCTGTGCATCAAAGGGAATGAACATTGCGGGATGGGAAGAATTTGGTATGGTCAACCAAGGAAAAGGGATGCAGGTCAATCCTGAACTCAATCATTTGGACATGTACCTAGATGTATGGAACAATGTTATCGGTGGAGGACAGGAAGATTTGGCCTATAGATTGGCCAATGCGGGATATAAGACGGTATTTACCAGTTGTGCAAATTATTATTTGGACATGGTCTGGGATAGGAATTTCAATGAACCGGGCTTAAAATGGGCTTCCATAACCGATCTATACCATGCCTATTCCATGTTGCCAGAAGCATTTTTTGCCAATATGAAATACACACAGACAGGCAAGGATCTGAAAGATGAATATATTGCAGGCAAAGTAAGACTTACCGAGAAGGGGAGGTCCAACTTAGTGGGCATCAAAGCCGCATTGTGGGCAGAAACGGTACTGACTGCGGAGCGTATGGATTACATGTTGTTCCCCCGTTTGTTTGCCATGGCAGAGCGGGCATGGGCCCCAAAACGAAATTGGGAAAATGATAAGGAATTCAATAAATCCGAATTTGATAAAACGTATAATGCTTTTGTGCACAAGGTAGGTAGTAATGAACTTCAGAAATTGGATTTTGCCTTTGGCGGATTTAAGTATCGGCTGCCATCGGTAGGAATAAATGCTGAAAAGGGAACTTTACATGCCAATACGGAATATCCTGGCTTTCAGATCTATTATACAGAAGATGGATCGATACCAACAGTTAATAGCCGTCCGTATCCAAAAGGCGGGATTGCATTAAAAGATCATATGATCGTGAAACTGGCAGCCATTGATCAACATGGTAGAAGTGGACGAGTAAGTACCTATACCCGGAATTAAACAAGATTATTAAGATTAACAAGATAAAAAGGGCAAATCGGTTAGATTCGCCCTTTGCTATTCTATAAATTAAATTTCTAAAATGACTTAAACTTTTCGGTTTCCATTTCTGTGAAGGAAGCTACCTTTTGGTAGGATATGCTGTCGTTTGAGCCTTTGAAAATGGTGGGTAGCACCAAGCCATTTCCGATATCCTTGTAACCATTGACGATATAGCTCTTATTGTCCATATCGATCCGTTTGATCATTCCAGACTCCTCATTGACATATACACTTCCGCTTCCGCCAAGGAAATTGTTAAAGTCTACTTTTTGCAACTTTTCCGCATTGATGATCTTGCTCTCCGAGCCGCCATCCAAGGATGCGGTTGCAATACTCGCCGGTAAGGCTAGGACCTTGAGGTCAATGTTGTATTGTGCTGCTAGTTCTGAAACCAATCCTTTAAAGTCGGTGACAGAAAGTTCTGTGCCGTTTTCGTCGTATAGACGGATTAGTTTCTGGTTCTGAACGTTGAGGATAGCAACAATATTTTCATTATCAAATGTTCCTTCAAACCTGACCAAGTTACTTTGCTTGTCCAATAAAAATTTACGGGTTCCAGTGATGCTGCCAAATTGGCTGTTTCCTGAAACAGTAAACATAATGTACTTTGTTGATTCCCACTTATTTTTACCGCCCGCGCTGTTCCATATCTTATCTACTATGTTCTTGGATTGTGCCTTAGCTAAGTTAGGATATATACTTAGCAGGGTTAGGAATAAGCAGAAATAGTAAGAGGAAACCACACTTAGCTTCCTGGATACTATTAACCTGTGTTTCATATCCTTAGTCAATCAAAAACGATACCATTAATATTTTTTGCCGATTAGGGCCATTTGTATAGCTGTTATGGCTGCTTCTTCGCCTTTATTGCCATGTTTGCCGCCGGAGCGATCGATGGCCTGTTCCAGGTTATCGGTGGTCAACACACCGAAAATAACCGGTTTGTTATGTTGTATGCCTACATTTGCCAATCCATTGGCTACCGCCATACAGATAAAATCAAAATGACGGGTTTCTCCTTGGATCACACATCCTAAGGTAATAACAGCATCAATATCTCTTTTTCTCAAGGCGATATCACTTCCTGATATCAGTTCGTAACTTCCAGGAACTTCGATCAGTTCAATGTTCTCTTCTGTGGCACCGTGATCTAGTAATCCTTTATAGGCACCTTTTAATAATGCGCCGGTAATTTGGGCGTTCCATTGTGAAACCACGATTGCAAATTTAAGATTCGCTGCATTTCCTACTTCGATGTGGGAGAAATCAGAAAGGTTTTTTAAACTACTTGACATTTTTGTATAAATAAAAAGGGCTACCATCGGTAGCCCTCAAAGTTAATCAATTTTTTTAGGATTACTGTTTCGCTTGTACACGTGCTAGGAAGCTGTCGATCGTAGTCGACTCGCTGCTTTGCGGATACTCATCTCTAATGCGTTGGTACGTAGATTCTGCGTTTTTGTAATCTTGAAGCTCTTCGTAAACCAGACCCAACTTCTTAAGGAATAATGGGGTAGTATAAACGTTTTTGGATTTATCAGCTGCTTTCTTGTAATAATTAGCGGCTTTATCATAGATCTTTTCTTCAGAATAGGCATCACCCAATAGACCGATAACCAATGGATCTAAGATCTCCGATCCCGTTTCGGTGTACTGCTCTAAATGGTTGATGGCTTCCTTGAAATTCTTTTGTCGTAAATATAGACCACCTAGGTAAGCATTCGCAATGTTTGCTGATTTGGTGTTTGAATATTCGTCAGCGATTTCCTTGAAACCTGGAAATGCACCGTCACCTTCAATCGCTTTCTTTTGCAAAGAATCGATGGTAGCATAGTTTTCAGCATGGTACATCTGGTTTGCTGCTTTCTCTGCACGTGGCGCTAGATATAGTCTTTGGTACCCAATATACAATAGGATCAATACAATGATTCCTGCTACAATAAAGGTGATACTCTTTTCGTTTTCTTGGAAAAATGATTTCTTCGTGCCTGAAGAAACGGTTTGATTATTTTGTGACATTCTTTGTTTTAATAGATTATGGAAGGCAAAAATACACTTTTAAAGAATACTTGCAATAATTATAGAAAAATATTTATTTAATTAAGGGTTAAGGGAAGCCATCTTTTCCTTGTCCAATTGCTCATAGATGGAGTTTTGGCTCAGGAATTCAGGAACCATGACCTTCATCTGACGGACAATATTTAAGTTGTTGTGGCTTTCTAAAGCCTTAGAAAGGTTTAAAACTTCTTCTTTTACCCTGTTGAAATCGTTTCCACGGACCTTGGCGATCATGATCTTCTCATGGTGGGTAGGCAAGGTGTTCTCCAGGTCGTTCAATAATTCTTCATACAATTTTTCGCCAGGACGTAAACCGGTGAATTTGATTTCGATATCCTTGAAAGGAACATAACCGGATAATCGGATCATCTTTTTGGCAAGATCCACGATTTTAACGGATTTCCCCATATCGAACACAAAGATTTCGCCGCCCTGGCCCATATTACCGGCTTCTATAACCAGCTGACAGGCTTCGGGGATGGTCATGAAATAACGGGTGATGTCAGGATGGGTCACCGTAACAGGCCCACCCTTTTCGATCTGATCCCTAAATCTTGGAATAACAGACCCATTTGAGCCCAAAACATTTCCGAACCGCGTGGTAATGAAGCGGGTAGATTTGATGCCGTTCTGCGTGGATAGATATTCGTTTAAGGATTGTACATATTTTTCAGCTATCCGTTTGGTAGCCCCCATGATGTTCGTAGGGTTTACGGCTTTATCTGTAGATACAAAAACGAACTTTTGGATGTCAAATTCCACCGATAGATTGGCCAAAAGATAGGTTCCAAATACATTGGTCTTCACCCCCTCGCTCGGGTGGTTCTCCATCATCGGCACGTGTTTATAAGCAGCCGCATGGTAAACAAAATGTGGTTTAAAGGTTTCAAACAATTGGCGCATTCTTTCCTCGCTGCGGATATCGGCAATAAAGGTATGGTAGATCTGGTTTTTATAGAGGTCCTGAAGGTCCAATTGAAGGTTATGTAAAGGCGACTCGGCCTGATCACATAATATGATCATCTGCGGCTCATATTTACTCAATTGCTTGGATATTTCTGAACCTATAGAGCCTGCGGCACCTGTTACCAACACCCGTTTTCCACGCAACTGATCGAATAGTTTTTCATTGGAAATCTGTATGGGCGCTCTTTCCAACAGGTCTTCGATACGAACCTGTTTGATCTGGGCAGGGGAAAGATCCCCGTTCAATATTTTATTTACAGGAGGTAAAGTCAGTACATTGATGTTCTGCTCCAAAGCGATATCAATGATCATGTTCTTGTTGTCGATATCGATATTGGATGAGGCAATGATCAGTTCATCGATCCCATATTTTTTGATCATCCTTGGGAATTCCTTGGAACTGTAGATCTTTAGGCCATCAATGGACTTTCCGATCTTTTCCTCATTATCATCGATGTAAGCTACAATAGTCTTCTCCGATCGGAAATCGTGCTCAAAAGTCCGTTTTACGGCGATCCCCAGATCGCCAGCACCAAAAACAACCGCATTCTTACGTCCGTTTCTTGTTGATTTGGTATATTGGAAGAAGATCTTGATACAAGTACGGTAGGTGGTTAGGCCTGTAAAAGCAAACAGGGCATAGATGATGATCAGGTTGAGCGGGATGTTCACCGGGATTGCCAAAGCGATCAGCAATAATTTGGCAATGAACATGATGATGGCCGTGAAGACGATCGTAGATAAAATCCGGATGGAATCTACCGCAGAGGTATACCTTACGATACCACTGTAGAGTCGAAATACCAGAAACGAAAGGGCAGTCAGGGACATGCAGAATAAGAACTCGATCGAGAAATCGATTTTGGAAAAAGAATCGAGTTGAAAATTATTGTATAGCGTGAATGCGAAAATAAAAGCACATGCTGAAATAGCGATGTCGAAACTAAAGATTATCCACCGAGGAACAATCTTGATATGATTCAAAGGCTTTAGTAGTTTCATCGTACCTGGTTAGTTTGTAAACTTACGATTTATTGTTTCTAATATGTGATTAATTGTCAAATATAATCCTTTATGGCTGTTTAATTGAAATAATATTATGTATTTTTAGCATAACTTATTTTTTGTGTAAAATGATGAATGTGTCCAAATTAGCGCAACAGGGTGTGTTACAGCCTCAAGAAGCGCTGTTAAGTAGCGGGAAGAAAAGGGGACAATTGGCCATAGGAATTCCAAAAGAACATACTTTTCAAGAAAACAGGATCGCACTAACGCCATTATCCGTAGGTTTATTGGTGGAAAATGGGCACCGGGTAATCCTGGAGAGTGGTGCTGGGAATGCCTCCAATTTTTTAGACCACCACTACAGTGAACAGGGTGCACAGATCGTACATGATAAAAAAGAAGTTTTCCAGGCCGATATCATTATCAAAATATCCAGTCCTACACTCAAGGAAGTGGAATTGATGAAAACCAGACAGGTGCTTTTCAGTTCGCAGCAGCCATCCCTTATGTCGTTGGAAGTTTTGAAGGCTTTGATGAAGAAACAAGTTACCTCCTTATCCTTTGAATATCTGCAGGACGAAGGGGGGCATCTTTCGGTTGTCCGCGCCATGAGTGAAATTGTGGGTGCGACTTCCGTTCTGATAGCAGCAGAATATCTTTCGAATGTTTTTGATGGTAAGGGCCTGATGCTGGGTGGCGTTACGGGTGTTCCTCCTACCGAAATGGTCATTATCGGGGCTGGTACGGTTGGGGAATTTGCCGCAAGAACAGCCATTGCATTAGGAGCTCAGGTAAAGGTTTTTGATAGTTCGGTATACCGGCTTCGCCGGTTGCAGAGCAATGTGGGGAGCCGTGTCTTTACTTCGATCATCCAACCTATTGTGTTGAACAAGGCCGTGAAATCCTGCGATGTGGTTATAGGGGCCGTGCGGGCAAAGAACGGGCGTACGCCATGCCTGATTTCGGAAGATACGGTATCCAAAATGAAACCCAATTCGGTGTTGATCGATGTTAGTATCGATCAAGGGGGCTGTTTTGAAACCTCAGAAGTGACCAATCATGGTAAGCCTGTATTTAAGAAATACGATGTGATCCATTATTGTGTTCCGAATATTGCTTCCCGGGTGGCTCGAACGGCGACTTATGCTTTAACGAATATCTTTACGCCCATTCTGTTGGAGATCGGTGAAGCGGGAGGAATGAACAATATGATCTGGGCAAATCAAGGCATCAGAAGTGCCATCTATTTGTACCATGGCAACCTGACCAACAAGGATATGAGCGAAAAATTCAATCTACCTTGTAAGGATCTGAATCTGATTGTCATGGCCAATCTGTAAATAAAGCCAATCCTAAACCTATGAAAAAAATAATGTTGATCGTATTTACCGTGATTAGTTTGCAAGTTAATGCCCAAGAGACTGGGGTGAAAAGTTATTTATATGGTGATCAGGAGATTCCGGATGCTGCTAAGCCTATTTCCGAAATGGAAGGAGCAGATAAGCCAAAGCTCTATGCCCATCTTGCCACATCGAATGTAAAAGATGACTTGGTTTTCTTGATCATTCCTGGAGGAGGTTATGCTAGGGTAGCTATTGGGCATGAAGGCCATGATGTTGCAAAAAGGTTAAACGGCTTAGGTTATCACGCTTATGTGCTGGATTATCGTTTGCCTAAGGTAGAAACGATGAAAGATAAGCGCTTTGGTCCGCTACAGGATGCACAAATGGCGATGCAAAGGATACGGAAAGAAAACAAAGGGAAAAAGATCGTGGTGATTGGATTTTCGGCGGGCGGTCATTTGGCGGGAACATTGGCTAATTTTTATGACAAACCACAAGTAAAGGGCTGGAAAAAGGCTGACCTTCGACCTGATTTCTCCATACTTTGTTACCCCGTGATTTCGATGGAAGATGGAGTAACCCATAAAGGATCTAAACAGAATTTGATCGGGCCTGTTTCATCGCAGACTGATGTGGAACTTTTTTCATTGGATAAACAGGTCAGCAAAAGGACACCGCCAACATTTTTGATGAGTGCGAAGGATGATCAGGCTGTGCCGATAGAAAATAGTTTGAGGTACCAAGCAAGTCTGGAAAAATTTGCTGTTCCAAATACGCTATATACCTATGAAAAGGGCGGACATGGGTTTGGAATGCATAACAAAACCAGTGATGCCGATTGGTTTGCTGAAATGCTTAAATGGATTTCGGTTCAAAAACATGGTAAGTAGTTACGAGAATATCAATTCTCGTATTTTTTTTGACATCTAACCTTGGGAATTGGATCTGATGAAGGGTTACTTCTTCATTGCCAATGATCAATTCGTTGAAAAAGCCACGGAATCGGACATCCTTGATCCAATAATTGCCATTCAGGTTCAATTCTGTCTGTATATGTTCCTGTTGGATAGCAATGGGATGCTCGGTCTCTATACCTAATATTTTTGCCTCATTGGGCTGTAGGATATTACTTTTAGCCAATAATCGGGCAGTGTAAGGATGATGCGGCCAATTATATAAAGCATGTGGGTCTCCCGCATCGGCAATTTTACCGTTCTTCATCACGATAAGTTTATTGGCCATGGCCAAAACCTCTGCAGGGTCATGGGACACCATTACCAACGTTAGGCCGGTTTCGGCAACGATCTGTTGGATGTCCTGTTGCAATTCGTCACGAAAGGCAGCATCCACCTGGTTGAAGGGCTCATCCATGAGCAATACCTCTGGATCATTGATCAATGCCCGGCAGATGGCCACACGTTGTTTTTCGCCGCCACTGAGGTCTGCCACACGTTTTTTTGCCAAATGGTCGATCCGTAATCGCTCCAGTGTTTCCTGGGTTTTGCTCGCCTTTAGAGCAAGGTTGGTATTGGAAAGTTGGGAAGCCACATTATCCCATACTTTGGCATATAGGTTAAGATCATCAAATCCTTGGGAAACCAATTTCATGGCATCATGTCCTGGAATAAGCTTGTCCTTTCGGGTGGGAACCAACCAACCTCTGTACCTCACTTCGCCACTTGTTGGCTCCAAAAGACCGTAGATTAATTTCAATAGGGTGCTTTTTCCACTTCCAGATTCTCCGATGATAGCCGTAATCTGTCCTTCCTCTATGCCAAAATGTACATGATCTACCGCTGTAACAGTAATGTTCCCTTCGAAAACACAGGAAAGATCTTTTCCGTGGATCATAGGGAGATCCGGTTGTTGAACATCAGAAAATATATATTGACAGGAATTAGCTTGTTTACCCATATAAAAATGTCGGACCTTTAGGATCCGACACAAAAATACAATTTACATTTCATTTTTCTTTTTAAAAGCCCAAGGTAATACCGAAAGCAAGGTTTCGTAGGCCTTCCTGATCAGGGCTTTTTTCGAACAGGTCGTTCATGTAATATTTGGTGAAAAGACCAAAGTTGTCATATCCTATCCTTACAAACGGACCATATTGGAAGGTCTGCAGGTTATAGTTGTCCTTGTATTTCTGTTTTCCGAACTCTTCGCTCTTCAAGCGTTGAGTTCCTTTTAATAATACCCCTGTCATGGCACCAAAGGCAAGTTTCACTCTTTTTCCGCCACTCAATTGACGCGTTCTCAATTCAAAACTCAAAGGCACCCGCAGGTAAGTAGAAGTGATCACATTCTTGGAATATTTAGCATCTGGATTCAAATCATCATAAGCGATTGGGGATTGATCCTGCAATAATAGCACATCGTTTTTCAATCGCCAATAATTCCATTCAAATCCAGCGGAAAGATACATCTTGAAATTATCATTGAACCTTACACCGAATTGGGCAATATCAAATCCGAAATTGGAAGACTTCTTGTAGCTCATGAATTTATTGTCTTCGGAAAGGGTGAAGCTGCCATCATCTGACAACCTGGAGAAACCCCAATCTAACCTGGTGAATGTTATTCCGCCATAGGCTCTTGGATATTTGGAATCTGCATCGCCATCATCTTCTTGTTCATCTTCGTTTTCGGAATCCTGCTTTCCAATGCTGATGCTTACGTTATTAGATTCCCCTTTTTTCTCTTTCTTATAAACGATCTGTGCAGAACTCATGGATACACCTAAGATCAAAGCGGCAAAACTTGCTAGTAAAAATTTAAGTTTCATAGTATTATTTGGTTTTTGTAATCAATTTGGATAAATTTATTTTAATGGTTCCCTCTTCGTCTTCTGAAAACTCAACATCCTTGTTGATGATGTTGATGTTGTCAGCAACATTATTTAATAGCCTGACAAATAAACCTTGTTTGGGCTTAGTGGTAACAATTTCTGTCTTATTCAAAATGGCCTCCGTAGGTTCTACGGCTAAATTTGCTTGAGGAGCCGTTGATTTGGCAGTCAAGGGTTCTGCTTCCCTTGTCAGACTATTCGGTCCATCCAATTCCATTGTTGTTTCTATCGGTTGTAATGCCGGTACTTGTACCTGCTGCCTGCTCTCCGCTCGAATAACCACTGCTTTTTTTGATTGCTCTTTTAGGGCAATTGTTCTGGCATTTGGTTTTGCTTCCTGGGATTCAAATGCTTCCTTTGTAATAGGTTCCCCCCATTTCTCCGCTACCATTTGGTCCGGTTTCGGGGATTCATTTTCTTCCTTGATTTTGGCTAAATATTCCTTTTTCGGATCCACCTGCTCCTCCTTGAATTGGGAAAGCTTAAACGTAAATCCCAAAGCCAACAACAAGGTTGCTGCAATGCTCCATGTTTTCCAAGGAAACATCTTTTTAACCTTTGCAGGTTGTTCCTGATCGAGTGCAGACTCTATCTTTTCCCAAAGGTTTTCTGGAGGGTTTACCTCAAAATCCCTTAGGTTATCCTTAAAGATTTTATCAAATTCTTGATCTTTCATGTATGTTTTCCTCCATTTTTTTCAACTTTTCCTTTAGCCATTGTCGAGCTCGGGAAAGTTGGGATTTCGAAGTGCCTTCTGACATATCCAGCATCTCCGCAATTTCTTTATGATTATAACCTTCAATGGCATACAGGCTGAATACCGTCCTGTAGCCTATGGGCAATTCCTTTATCATGTTGAGCAGGTCTTTGTAGCCCAAACTGTGCATGTCAAAATCAGCCGGTAGTTCATGGTGATCCTCAGAAATGCTGTCTGTGGTTTGGAACACGGTCTTGTTTTTCCTATAATATTCTATGGCCGAATTCAGCATCACCTTACGGATCCAACCTTCCAAAGAACCTTTACCTTCAAAGTTTTGACCTTTGCTGAACACCTTGATGAAGCCAATCTGTAGGATGTCTTGAGCCGATTCTGCATTTTCAGCAAATCGTAGGCAGACAGCATACATTTTTGGGGCGAAATATTGGTACAATTCCGATTGTGCCTTCCGATTGTTAGATAGGCATTCTTTCCAGGTATGTAATAATTTCGAAGGCTCCAATTGTGTTCGGTTTATAAGTAAGACGCAGCTGAGCCAAGGATGGTTGCGTCAGTATGAAAAAATATTAAATTAATTGTATATGACGTCTGAACTGATCGTCAACTTGGATGCTGACCTCGATGGCATCCTCAGGAATAAGGTTGGGGATTTTTTCAGGCCACTCAATAAAACAGTAATCCCCAGAATAAAAATACTCTTCGTAGCCTAGATCAAAAGCCTCCTGCTCATCTTTTAACCTGTAAAAATCAAAGTGGTAAACAGGTCCATGGGCAGAACTGTATTCATTGACAATAGAAAAGGTAGGACTGGAAGTCGCATCTTCCACACCCAATTGTTCACAAATGACCTTAATAAAGCTGGTTTTTCCGGCACCCATAGGTGCCTTGAAAATAAACACTCGTTTATCGTTCGCTTGTTGGAGCAGCCATGTTGCCGCTGCTGGTAAATCTTCCAGTTTACTGGCGATAAATTCCATATTATTTTGGACTATAAGTGATGAATGGGATAATCATTTCCTCTAGGGAGATACCTCCATGCTGAAAAGTTCCGCCGAAATAATTCACAAAATGATTGTAGTTGTTCGGATAAACAAAGTAGGTATCTTCTTTTGCGAATACAAAGGAGGAGCTGACATGGATCCTTGGTAATTGCGCATCAGTTGGATTTTTGATCACAAATACATCTTTATCTACATAATTCAGATTTTTACCCTGTTTATACCTTAAATTGGTATTGGTGTTTCGATCACCGATAATCTTGCTCGGTTTCCTCACCCGGATGGTTCCATGGTCGGTGGTAATAATAACCCGAACCTGCCGTTGGGAAAGCCATTTCAATACTTCCAGCAAAGGGGAATGTTCAAACCAGGACAGGGTGAGCGATCGGTAAGCAGCCTCATCATTGGCAAGCTCCCTGATCATGGCCATATCGGTTCGAGCATGGGACAGCATATCCACAAAATTATAGACAAACACGTTCAGGTCGATCTGCATGTGCTTGTTGATGTTTTCCAAAACATCTTTACCTTGTTCTAAGGTAATGACCTTGGTGTAACTATGCTTGATTTCTCTTCGATAAAGTCTTTTGATCTGATCAGTTAGGAATACATCTTCATACAGGTTTTTTCCACCTTCATCATCGTCATTTTGCCATTCCTTCGGGAAACGTTTTTCCATTTCTAGAGGAGTCAGGCCAGAAAATATCGCATTCCGAGCGTATTGCGTGGCTGTAGGAAGGATACTGTAATAACTATCTTCCTCTTCCACCCGGTAATAATCGGTGAGCACTTCATTGATAACCTTCCATTGGTCGTACCGCAGGTTATCAATCAAAAAGAAGAAGGTAGGTTTGTCCGGTTCCATTTTAGGGAACACCTTTTTCTTGAACAATTGGTGGGAAAGGGTGGGGCCTTGCTCCGGATTTTTGATCCAATTCAAATATTCCTTCTCAATGAATTTAGAGAACAATAGGTTGGCTTCAGACTTTTGCATGGTCAGGATTTCATGCATGCCGGCATCCTCTAATTTTTCTAAAGAAAGTTCCCAATACAAGAGTTTTTTATAGGCATCTACCCATTGCTGATGATCGAGATCCTCATTCATGCGCATTCCCAATTGACGAAAATCCTGCTGGTAAGCCATGGAAGTTCGTTCCGATACCAACCGCTTGTTTTCGGTAAACTTTTTAATGGTCAGTAGGATCTGTTTAGGGTTTACAGGTTTGATGAGGTAATCATCTATTTTAGCACCTATCGCTTCTTCCATCAGATGTTCTTCTTCATTTTTGGTGACCAGCACAGTAGGGATGGAAGGGTTGATGCCTTTAAGGATATTCAACGTTTCTAAACCGGTAAGTCCAGGCATGTTTTCATCCAGAAATACCAGATCAAAGGGTTCGCTCTGGAATGCTTCCACAGCATCCGCGCCGTTGTTCACGGTCTTGACCTTGTAATCCTTTTGTTCCAGCAACAAAATATGAGGTTTAAGGAACTCAATTTCATCATCTGCCCAAAGTATATGTATTTTCTGCATGTATCGTTCTGAGTAATGGAGGCTAATTTACGGATATATGTTTAGAACTAATAAAGAAGATAGGAATTTAAGTAATCATTAAAATTATGTGTTTATAACATATATTACATCTTTTATTGGAATTTTAGTGAGATTTGTAACAATTGATTGAGATATGAAAGTTAATTCGGTCTATAAAATGCGGTTTTCCTCTCAATTTTGATGGTTTTTGATATAATTTTAACATTTATTAAGTACCATCTGTGTATCTTTGCGCGTATCTTAGCCATAGCATTCGATGAAAACTCATGGTAAATGGCTAATACTTAATCACTTTAAAGCAGATTGAACAAGAAAAAAATAATAAATGATCCAGTTTACGGTTTTGTGACAATACCGTCGGGATTCATTTACGACCTAATCCAGCACCCTTTTATTCAGCGATTACGCTATATAAAGCAAGTCTCGATGACTCATTTAGTTTATCCTGGCGCATTGCATACCCGATTTCAACATGTAATCGGCGCCATGCACCTGATGGGATTGGCGATCGAAACCTTGCGGGGAAAGGATGTTCAGATCTCTGAAGAGGAAGAAGAAGCTGTATTGGCCGCTATTTTACTGCATGATGTTGGCCATGGCCCATTCTCTCATTCCTTAGAACATACTTTAGTGGAAGGGGTATCGCATGAATTGATCTCCTCCTTATTGATGGATAAGTTGAATATCGAGTTTACAGGACGTTTGGATCTGGCCATTACCATCTTCAAGGACCAATACCATCGCCGGTTTCTGCACCAATTGGTCTCTAGTCAATTGGATACGGATCGGATGGATTATCTGAACCGGGATAGTTTTTTTACTGGTGTATCGGAGGGTGTCATCTCCTTTGATCGGATCATCAAAATGCTGAATGTCAAGGATGATGAATTGGTGGTTGAAGTGAAGGGAATCTATTCCGTAGAGAAATTTTTGATTGCCAGGAGGTTGATGTATTGGCAGGTTTATCTGCATAAGACTGTCATTGCAGCAGAACAGATGCTGATAAAAGCTTTGGCTAGAGCTAAAGAGTTAAGTAACAGGGGCGAGAAGCTTTTTGCAAGCCCTGCATTGGAACATTTTTTATTGAATCGCATCAACAAGGAAACTTTTCTGTTGGATGAGTCGCATTTAACATGGTTCACTCGTTTAGACGATACTGACATCATGTCTGCCATAAAATCTTGGGCCGATCATCCTGATTTGATTTTGAGTAAGTTGTGTGGTAAAATTATTCGTAGGGAACTATTCAGAACGGAGATGAGCAATGAACCTTTTTCTGAATCCTATTTGGAAGAATTGAGAGAGCGGGTAGCAGAGAGATTTGGTCTTTCTGCTCAAGAAGTTGGTTATTTTGTGTATGATCAGGTAGTGGGGAATAGTGCCTATGATTCATCGACCGGTAAGATATGTGTGTTGGATAAGCATGGAGAGCTAAAGGATATTGCGGAAGCCTCTGATCTGTCCAATATTGAAGCACTGACAAAACGGGTAAATAAATATGCCGTAACTTATCCAAAAGAAATCGGATATATAACACAGCACCAACATACAATTATTAACATATAACTTTAGTATTTTTTAATGCAATTTACCGCAGAACAAATAGCAAATTTACTCCAAGGTACTGTAGAAGGTAACTCAGATGTGGTTGTTGACCAGCTATCCAAGATAGAAGAGTCAGGTCCCGCAAGTTTGACCTTTCTATCAAACCCCAAGTACGAGCAATATATCTACCAGATCGAAGCAGGGATCATCGTAGTGAACGAGGATTTAATTCTTCAGAAACCAGTAAAATCAACATTAATCCGTGTCAAAAATGCCTATTCGGCTTTTACCGAATTATTAAAATTATACGATCAACTGTTGAATGACCGCTCGGGGATTGAAGATCATGTGATCATTCATGAAACCGCAAAGATTGGTCAGGATCATTATATTGGTGCTTTCAGCTATATCGGTAAGCAAGTGAAAATTGGTGATCAGGTTAAAATCTATCCCCAGGTTTATATTGGGGATAATGTAGAGATTGCGGATAGCACGGTGATTTATCCTGGTGTAAAAATATATAGGGATTGTAAGATTGGCAAACAGGTCATTATTCATGCAGGGGCAATTATTGGTAGCGATGGCTTCGGATTTGCACCTCAGGAAGATGGTTCTTATGCCAAGATCCCGCAGATTGGAAATGTGATCGTGGAAGATGCGGTGGAGATCGGTTCCAATACAGTGATTGATCGGGCAACCTTAGGATCCACGATTATCCGTAAAGGGGTTAAACTGGACAACCTGATTCAGATTGCCCATAATGTAGAAATTGGAGAAAATACGGTTATTGCTGCACAAACAGGGATTTCGGGAAGCACAAAAATTGCTGAACAAGTGGTTCTTGGCGGACAGGTAGGGGTTGTAGGGCATATCAGCATTGCGAAAGGCACCCAGGTACAGGCGCAATCCGGAGTGAACAAATCCTTGAAAGAAGAGAATAAGAAATGGGGTGGTAGTCCTGCCTTTCCTTACAATAATGAGCTGAGATCGCAGGTATTGTATGCAAAGCTTCCGGAAATGGAAAAGCGCATTGCAGAGCTTGAAAGGCAATTAAAAGACAAAAATAATAGCTAACTTTACCCGATATTTTTTGCAATAACACGAATGTTAGATATGAATGTAAAACAAAGAACCATTAAATCTGATGTAAAATTTTCAGGAGTTGGCCTTCATACTGGTAAGCAGGTGAACGTCACGTTGAGACCCGCTCCAGAGAACCATTGGTACAAATTCAAACGCATAGATTTAGATGGTCAACCGATCGTTAGTGTAGATGCTGACAATGTTAGCAACACCGCAAGAGGTACTACCATAACCCAAAATGGCGCTTCTGTAAGTACTATTGAACATTTGATGGCTGCTTTGGTCGGTTTACAATTAGATAACGTCTTGATCGAGATAGATGCTCCTGAGGTTCCTATTCTAGATGGTAGCTCTGCTATTTTTATAGATGGCATCCAAGAAGTAGGTTTCGTGGATCAAGATGCAGATCGTGATTTCTTTGAGGTAACAGATAACATTCATTATTCGGATGCAGATAATAAAGTGGAAATCGTGGCTATGCCGGTTGATGGGTACCGCATCACCTGTATGATCGATTTTAATTCGCCTGTATTGGGAAGCCAACATGCTTCAATTACCAATATTGATGAATTCAGCAAGGAAATTGCAAGTTCCCGAACATTCTGCTTTTTACATGAGCTGGAGGCTTTGGTAAGTCAGAACCTGATTAAAGGTGGCGATCTATCAAATGCCATTGTTATTGTGGATAAGGAAGTGGATGATAATGAATTGGATAAGTTGCAAGGCTTATTCCACAAACGGGTGGAAGTAGCGCAAGAGGGTATTTTGAACAACATTTCTCTTCGCCATCAGAATGAACCTGCAAGACATAAATTATTGGACATGATCGGCGATTTGGCCCTAGTAGGAAAACCTATTAAAGGCCATATCATGGCTGCCCGTCCGGGGCATGCGGCAAATGTGGCATTTGCAAAACGCATCAAGGCACAGATCAAACGCGAAAAAAATAAAAAAGGAGCAAAAGTATATGACCTAAATGCTCCTCCAGTATACGACACTGTTCAGATCATGAACATATTGCCGCATCGTCAACCATTTTTGATGATTGACAAGATTTTGGAATTGTCGGAAACACATGTGGTAGGGCTTAAGAATGTGACCATGAATGAAGATCTTTTCATGGGCCACTTTCCAGGAGCACCATTATTTCCGGGCGTATTGCAAATTGAGGCAATGGCACAAACAGGTGGAATTCTTGTCTTAAATACTGTTCCTGACCCAGAGAACTGGTTGACCCTATTCTTGAAGATTGAAAACGCAAGGTTCAAAAATCAAGTTGTACCAGGTGATACCGTGATTTTCAGTTGTGAACTGTTGGAACCTATCCGTCGTGGAATTGCACGCATGAAAGGCGTAGGCATGGTGGGAGATAAAGTAGTGAGTGAGGCGGAGTTGATGGCTCAGATAGTCAAGGTCAAGGAAAATTAATAGAACGAATGATACAACCCTTATCATATATACATCCTGAGGCAAAAATAGCACAGAATGTTGTTGTAGAGCCCTTTACTACGATCCATAAGGATGTAGAAATTGGGGAAGGAACCTGGATTGGTTCCAATGTGACCATTATGAATGGTGCCAGGATTGGCAAGAACTGTCGGATCTTTCCTGGAGCAGTCATTTCAGGAGAACCTCAGGATCTGAAGTTCGAAGGTGAGGTCACTACTACGGAAATTGGAGATAATACGACCATCAGGGAATGTGTGACCATCAACCGTGGTACTAAGGACCGTTATAAAACGGTGATCGGTAAAAACTGCCTAATCCAAGCCTATAGCCATATTGCGCATGATTGCTTTATCGGAGATAATTGTATCTTTTCAAATTCAAGTACCTTGGCCGGACACATTACGGTAGGAGACTACGTGGTATTGGCGGGTATGGTGGCGGTTCATCAATTCTGTAAGATTGGATCCCATGCATTTGTTACCGGTGGTACTTTGGTTAGAAAGGATGTTCCTCCTTATATCAAGGCGGCACGTGAGCCGATTTCCTATGCAGGGATTAACTCCGTAGGATTGCGAAGGAGAGGTTTCAGTAATGAACAGATCAATGAGATCCAAAATATTTATCGCGTGTTGTTTGTTCAACATAGTAACCTAGGTAAAGCATTGGACATCGTTGAAGCGGAATTTGAAGCTACAGAATTAAGGGATGAGATTTTAGGTTTCGTTCGGGCTTCTAACCGAGGCGTAGTGAAAGGCTTTGGCCAAGGTAGAGCAAGTATGTAATAGTTAATACATTGGATATTTGAAGATAATTTTACAAGATATTGGAAGAAGGTATAATAGAGAATGGATATTTCGCCATCTCGATTATACCTTTTCTTTTGGGAACAGCTATGCCATCCTAGGTCCTAATGGATCTGGGAAATCTACTTTATTGAAAGTTCTTACAGGCTCCTTGACGCCAAGTGAAGGTACGATTCAATACGAGTGGAACAATAAGGCTGTTGAAATAGAACAGGCCTATCAACATATCAGTGTAGCTGCACCCTATGTAGAATTGATAGAGGAGTTTAGCTTGAACGAATTGATCGATTTTCATTTTAAATTCAAAGCTTTCCGAGCGGGTTATTCCAAAGAATTGATCAAATCCAAACTGCAATTTGCGGATACGGTCTTCCAAAAGGAAATCCGACACTTTTCATCAGGAATGAAGCAACGGGTTAAACTTGTTTTGGCCTGTTGTTCGGACAGTAAAATACTTTTTCTGGATGAACCCACCAGTAATCTGGATAAATCGGGTGAACAATGGTATTTGGATCTGGTGGAAGACACCAAATCCGATAGGATTGTAATAATTGGGTCAAACCAAGAACATGAATATGGTTTTTGTACTGAATTTGTGGAAATTCTGAATTACAAATAGTCTTATAATCATTGTTTTTATTATTTTTGCAGGGAATAAGAAATAAAATATGTCAAAAGCTTCAGAGGTAAAAAGTGGAAATATTCTTCGCTTCAATGGTGAGTTAGTTGCCGTAGAAGAATATATTCACCGTACTCCAGGTAACTTACGTGCCTTCTACCAAGCTAGAATGCGTAATGTGAAGACTGGGAAATTAGTAGAATATAGATTTAGAACAGACGAAGAGGTTGAAATTGCTCGTGTAGAAACGAACGATTACAACTATTTATATGATGATGGCGAATTTTTCGTGGTTATGGACAACACAACCTACGAACAATTCAATATTCCAAAACAGTTGTTTGGTGATTCCGCTCGTTTCTTGAAAGAGGGTATGAATGTGATTGTAGCTTTCGAGAGCGAAGAGCCGATCATGGGCCAGATTCCAGCAAGTGTGGAGTTAGAGATTACTTACACAGAGCCAGCTGTTAAAGGCGATACATCTACGAATGCATTGAAGAATGCAACAGTAGAGACCGGTGTTGAAATTAAAGTTCCATTGTTCATCAATCAAGGTGACAAGGTACGTGTAGATACGCGTTCTGGTGATTACATCGAACGTGTAAAATAAAGACTTAGGTTTAGGTTGATTATTCGGTCTTGTTAGCCCCCAAAGCTTCAAGGCCGTTTTCATTTAGGACCATGAATAAAGCAGATCTTCGGAAGACATATAAAAAGAAAAGGAATGAACTGAGTTTAGAAGAAGTTTTTTCCTTGGATGCTCAGCTTTTTGAACAGCTTACCCAGTATGATTGGTCCGGAATCAACTATTTACATTGCTATCTTTCCATTGAGAAGTTCAAGGAATACCATACCCTGCCTTTTATCGAATGGATCTGGGCTAACCATCCTGAAATAACCATAGTGGTTTCTAAATCCGATTTTGTGAGCAATGAGCTAAGGCATTTTACCTTCTATCGAGATACGCCGTTGGAATTGAATGCTTATGGTATCCCTGAGCCCGTAATATCCGAAGAAATCGCGCCTTTTAAAATGGATGCGGTCCTTACGCCATTATTGGTCGTAGATAAAAACGGAAATCGTGTGGGTTATGGAAAAGGTTTCTATGATCGGTTCTTTGCCTCCTGTAAGCCAGAGGTTAAAAAGCTTGGGATTTCCTATTTTGAACCTGTCGAAAAGGTAAGTGATGTGAACGAATGGGATGTTCCCATGGATGTAGTTTTTACCCCTTTGGATACTTATTACCTAAAGTAACCGTTATAATAGGGAGCGGCCTGTAAAGTATTTAAAGAAAGTGATGTCTAAAAAGCATAGAGAATCTATTTTCGTTATTTACTCCTTAACCTTTTCAGAAGCTCGATTTTCATAAGCTTTTTAGACAGAACCTTTCTTACTAGCTATTCCTTTTATTTATATAGAATCCTGAATTTGATGGTGTTATCAATCTGCTTTAATTGTTTCAGCATCTTTTTATCATATTCAGCATCGATATCGGTAACCGCATAGCCTATTTCCCCTCTTGTCATCAGAAATTGAGAAAAGATATTGATGTTGTTTTCCGCATACACATTATTAATCTGTGCCATGATGCCAGGTACATTTTTATGGATGTGCAACAAGCGATGTGCCCTGGTTAGGTTGGGAAGGATCAAATTCGGAAAATTACGACTCTGGTCTGTATCGCCATTATTGATGAAATCAGCCATTCGGCGCGGAATGAATTCCGCATTACGTTTCTTATTCTTTTTATCATCAAATACCACGATACCTTTTTCGTTGCAGATCGCTTTGGAAATATGCCCTTTTACATCACCTAAAAAGCCAATTGTTTTTAGCTTATCTGCCCTGGACAGTACATCGTCGGCTATTTTCATATCCTTGCCCAGTAAAAGCATCCCAACATCCTTCACGTATTTTTCTTCTAAGGTATCCTTTATGCGGATAGAAAATCCATCCCTTTTTAGGATATGGGCAGCAATTTCAGGAACATCACCCACGATAAGGCATAGGATGCGGTTTTTAGGATAGGAAATTGCCCTTGGTAGATCATTAACATAGAGGAATTCATCGAAACTTGGGGTGATATGATCCGCCCTATCTGTCACCGATTGACGCGCAATGTTTTCCGTGAAAGCGAAAAATTTCTCGATCAATCCCGATTCTTTTAATTGAAAATCAGAATAGCCATCACCAATGCCAAAAATGCGGCCATCTATGTTCAACTGTTGCAGTAGTTTTACCTTTCCACCTTCATCTGATAATGGATTGTTCTCATCATAACCAATGATGTTGCCATCCTCATCGAATTTAAAGGTGTTTGCATAGATGTTTTCCTTGCGGATATGGTATTGGCTCACCACAGGTGTTATGAACTCTTTAAAGCCGCCCGAAACGATCCATGCGGTATCAGCATTTTCCTTGAAGAACTCTTTGTTACGGCTGAACGATTTGGATACTTTCTTTTTTAAATGAGTGATGAGTTTGTCCAAATGGCTACGATTTGCTTGGAGTAATTTTACCCGACCTGCAAGACTCTCCCTAAAAGAGATCTTACCATCCATGGCCAAATTGGTAAAGCGTTCAATTTCTTGATAGATTTTCTCCTGGTCGGGATGGTCCTCGAGTGAGATTCGTGCTAATTCGTCCAAAGCTTCGACCTGTGTAAATGTGGAGTCGAAGTCGATGATGTAATAATTTTTCACTGTATATGGGTTGTTTAGATTGTTTTAAGCATAATATGCCTGGCAAACTTCATCCACGATCTGATCGACGGATTTGAAGTTGACGCCCAAGGTGTTAATGATCTTTGTATTATCATACGCTAATTTCTTGGTGGCCGCACGCGCCGTTTCTCGTGTCAATACCGGCTTTTTGCCCTGTAGCAATGCCAGCGCTTTTGAAACACGCCATGCAACGGAAAGTAATGTCGGGGTAGCTTTGATGGTCGGAGCAGGTTTATTCATCCTGCTGCTGATTTTCTCTAACAATTCCCGATTACTGATGTTCTCCGCGTTGAGTATGAAGCGTTGACCAGAAATTTCGCTATTCATTAACTTCATCATAATTTTCGCAACGTCTTGTACATCCACTACACCAATAGATCCCAAAGGATAGATCTTATTCCCTTTCTTTACAAGCTCAAAAATACTTTTGGACGCATTTTTATCAGTCCCAACACCCATGATCACCGAAGGATTGACAATGACGGCATCTAAGCCCTCCGCAATTCCTCGCCAAACTTCCATTTCACTTTCATATTTAGCAAGCGAATATTTGGACAGGTTAGGGGAAAACTCCCATTTGTCGTTCTCTTTTACTGGGTGCCCCTGTTTATTGGTCCCTAATGCAGCAATCGAACTGACATGAACCAATCGGATTTCGTGATGCAGACAAAGGTTGACGATGTGTTTGGTGCCTTCAATGTTCGTTTGGAACATTTTAGAGGCATCCGATTTGTGGTAGGAGATCACTGCAGCACAATGATAAACTTGGTTTACTTGGGAAACCAATTCTTCTAATGCATAATAATCCGTGATATCGGCATCCACCCATTGGATCAAGGAGGAAGATTTAAGCTGTTCAGGAATGTTGGAGGATTCACGTTTGGTAGCAATAATGCTTTGCCCATCATCAATGAGCCTTTGCAATAAAGTTGAACCTAAAAATCCTGTGCCTCCAGTTACTAAAATCACTTCCTAACTTATTGTTGAAAAATTATGTTAACCAAAAGTAAGCTAATAAATGCATATTTGCTAAATACAATAGGATATTCCCTAGAAAAAATCAGTATTTATAAGATCAATATGTCATTAGCAGATTTTTTATCACCCATTAAGCCAGAAAGCATTGGCGATCCAAGCCAATATTATAATTCACAATTTGGACATACCATCACAAAATATCTCGACAGTTTTCCTGATTTAGAAGAAGAGGAAAGCCGCCCACACATCGCTCTGATCGGTGTGGAAGAGGGCAGAGGTTCGGTAAACAACAATGGAACCCAAAAGGCTGCTGATGCGGTGAGAAAGCATTTCTACGAGCTCTATCAAGGTGATTATAAGATTAAGATTGCTGATCTTGGGAATGTGAAGGCAGGCTCGACCATCAAGGATACCTATGTGGCTGTGAGGTTGTTGTTGGAAGAACTGATGAAAATGGATATCCTACCTATCCTTATCGGTGGAGGGCAAGACTTGACCTATGCGCAGTATACGGCATATGAAAATTTAGAGCAACGTGTTGATGTGGGGATCATAGATTCCAAATTCGATCTGGATCAGGATAATCCGGACAATATGCCATTGAATTCCAATACCTATTTGAACCATATTATTCTGCATCAGCCGGATTACCTGTTCAATCTGAGCAATATAGCCTATCAGACTTATTTGGTGAGCAAGGAGTCCATCAATATGTATGATAAATTGTTTTTCAATGCGATCCGTTTGGGTTCATTTTCAGGGAAATTGGATCAGGCAGAGCCCATTATCCGAGCAGCGGATATGATCAGTTTTGATATCGGAGCTATCCGTGCTTCCGAAGCTGGGGGGAATGCCAATGCTGGTCCTAATGGACTGTATGGGGATGAGGCTTGCCAATTGGCGAGGTATGCTGGGATGTCTGATAAATGTACTTCTTTCGGGATCTATGAGTATAATCCAACCTTCGATCCTATGGGGCAGACAGCCATGCTGATTGCACAGATGATCTGGTGTTTCGTAGATGGGTATTATAGCCGCAAGAAAGATGCGCCAATGTATCCAAAATCAAACTATATCATCTATCGCACGACCTTGGAGGCTGATGACTATGAATTGGTGTTTGTGAAGAGCAAGAAGTCGGATCGTTGGTGGATGCAGGTGCCTTATTTTGGTTCAAAATCAGTTAATGAACGGTTTTACCTGGTGCCTTGTAGGTATGAGGATTACCAGATGGCGGTTTCAGGGGAAATGCCTGATCTTTGGTGGAAAACCCATCAGAAGCTGCAATAATAAATCATAAGTTTAATTTATTCTTTCATGGAAATTCTTTATCCAATTGTCCTGATCATATTGGTGGTGATTTGTATTTGGCTTTTTGTCCGGAATTCAAAATCCATATCTTTTGAACAGCATGAAGATCTGAAAAAACAATTTCAGGAAATGCAGATTGCTCATGCCAAGTCAGGCGAGCGGGAGCTGTTGTTGAAGCAGGATTGGGAACGGGTTAATATTTCTTGGAAGGAGGAAATGGATGCGCGTCAAAGTGTTGAGCGTACGTTGGAAGCCACTAATGCTTATTTGCAGGCCCAACAGGATAAATTTGTGGAACAAAAGGAGGAGCTGGAAGCTATAAAATCCCAATTCAATAAAGAATTTCAGTTATTGGCAAACAGCATATTGGAAGAAAAGACCCAACGATTCACGCAACATAACCAAGAGCAGATGAATTTGTTGCTGAATCCGTTAAAGGAAAAGATAAAATCATTTGAGGAGCAGGTTGCCAAGAGCTATCAACAAGAATCTGCGGAGAGGCATGTGCTGAAAGGGGTTGTGGAGCAATTGATGCAGCAAAGTGTGCAGATTCGTGAGGAAGCCAACAATTTGGCCAAGGCATTGAAGGGGGATAATAAAAAGCAGGGCAATTGGGGGGAGATCATTTTAGAACGAGTTCTGGAACGTTCAGGTTTGATCAAGGATCAGGAGTATAAATTGCAGGCCTCTTTGCAGGAAATAGGGGGGAAGAGGTTACAACCTGATGCGATCATTTTCCTACCGGATGAGAAACATTTGGTAGTAGATGCTAAATTATCCATGGTGGCCTACGAGCGCGCGGTAAATGCAGATACGGAGGAGGATAGGATTATTGCTTTAAAACAGCATGTGTCATCCTTGGAAATCCATATCCGTGAATTGTCGGCTAAGGATTACCATAGTCTTTATGGAATTCATTCTCCGGACTTTGTGCTGATGTTTGTGCCGATAGAATCGTCGTTGAGCATGGCTGTGAATCAAAAACCCGAGCTTTTTTCAGATGCTTGGGATAGGAGGGTGGTTATTGTCAGTCCTTCTACGTTATTGGCTACGCTGAGAACGATCGCCAGTGTTTGGAAACAGGAAAGACAGAATAAAAATGTGCTGGAAATAGCGAAGGAGGCGGGATTGTTATATGATAAGTTTGTGGGTTTTTTGGATGATATGGAACAGATCCAAGGATATCTTCAAAAGGCCTCCAATAAGCATGAAGATGCCATGAAGAAATTGGCTGAAGGACCTGGAAATGTGGTTAGGAAGATTGAACAGCTAAAAAACCTTGGCGCTAAGACTAATAAGCAGATTGGCGGAAAGTATTTGGAGTGATTTCAATCTGGCATTGCGAGGCTTCACGTCATTGCGGCGCGTCACGTCATTGCGAGGAACGAAGCAATCTTACGACTAGTGTAAAGATTGCTTCGTCGTGCCTCCTAGCAATGACGCTTATAGAAACCTAATACCCTGCCGCTTTATCATCTCCACGTGGATCAGCACCTGTCTGTTTCTTGCCATTCGGTAAAATAACAATGTTCTCCACCCTTCCGATAGCACCCCTTTTATTTAGCTTATACCCATCCTTTGTCAAGCTAACCCTTGTTAATGAATCAATCGCTTTTGCTTCCACATCAATAACATCAGGTCTCCATTGATGATGAAATCTTGCTGCACTTACAGATTCCTGCGCCGTCATATCAAATTCCAGCACATTTAAAATAGTCTGAAAAACAGAGGTTATAATTGTCGATCCCCCAGGCGTACCAACAACCATCTTCAATTTTCCATTTTCCTCAATAATAGTTGGGGTCATGGCGCTTAACATCCTTTTTCCAGGCTCAATGGCGTTCGCTTTTCCTCCCAATAACCCATACATATTTGGCGATCCAGGTTTAACAGAAAAATCATCCATTTCATTGTTCAGCAGAAAACCTGCACCTGCCACCCATACGCAAGATCCATAGGAACCATTAATGGTGGTGGTTAAGGAAACTGCATTTCCGTCCTTGTCCACAATGCTATAATGCGTGGTTTCTTCGGATTCATATCCCGGAAATTTAGCCGCTTTGATCAAATCACTAGGAGTAGCTTTTGAAAGACTTACTTTCGCCATGCGATCTTGATTGAATTTTGCATCGTTCAAGAATTCTACCGGTACTTTATAAAAATCAGGATCTCCCAAATGAGTTGCCCTATCCGCATAAACTCTTCGTTCCGCTTCCACCATAGCGCGCACCGTACTATCGTGTTGAAAACCCCATTTTGACAGAGGATATTTCTCCACAGATTGCAGCAAGGCCATTAATGCCACACCACCAGAAGATGGCGGCGGCATGGATATCACCTTGTAGTTTTTATAAGTCCCTACAATTGGATTACGCCAAATCGCTTGGTAATCGGCTAAATCTTGATGTGTGATGATGCCATTCCCACTCTTCATTTCCTCCACGATCAGATCTGCTGTTTTACCCTTATAAAACCCATCGCGTGCTTGTGCCGCAATTCGTTTTAATGTTTCCGCTAAATCTTGCTGTACAAAAAGATCGCCCGCTTTCCAAGTTTGCTCTTTGATGATGGCAGCGCCTTTTGGATTCAAACGGGTAAATCGTTCTTTATATCTATTGAATTCTCCTGCCTGTTGTTCCGTGATCTTGAAGCCCTTTTCGGCAAGTTCTATCGCTGGCTGAATCAATTCTTGCCACTTCAATGAACCATATTTTTTAAACGCTTCATCCATTCCTGCTACCGAACCCGGTACACCAGAAGCTAGTTGCCCATATAAGCTCAAATCGGTTATTGGATTGCCTTCTTTGTCGAGGTACATGTCTCGGGATGCCGAAGCTGGTGCTTTTTCCCGGAAATCCAAGGAAGCAACCGACCCATCTTTTCCACGATAGACCATAAAACCTCCTCCACCTAAATTCCCTGCATTGGGGTAGACCACTGCTAAGGCAAACTTTACTGCAATGGCCGCATCCACAGCATTTCCTCCTTTTCTTAAAATATCCACCCCTACCTGTGAAGCTATTGGGTTAGCAGTCACCACAGCCGCATTTGCGAATTCATTGACTTCAGAACCTGTTTGTTGATTGACAGAACATGATCCTAGAAATAAAAATAAACAAAGGATATAGAGTAAATTCGGTTTTTTCATGAGGATAAAGATAATAAATTGGAATTATTAGGGGAATATAATTAACTTCATTCAAAAAATTATTTTATGCGCTATTTCATTCTTTTTTTATCGTTATGTTTCTCGATGGTATTGCAAGCCCAAACAGTTAGAATTCTAACCTATAATATCCATCATGCGAATCCACCTTCCAAACCCAATGTTATCGATATGGAAGCCATTGCTAAAGTAATCAATGAAGCAAAAACCGATGTTGTAGGGATTCAAGAAGTGGATATCAACGTTTCCAGATCAGAGATGATCAATCAGGCGGAGAAGTTGGCTGAAATGACGGGAATGGAATACTTTTTTTCTAAGGGTATCAATTTGGAAAAAGGATATTACGGAGTTTTGATTTTATCTAAACATAAGATTATTGGAAAAAGAAGGTACGATCTTCCAATGCCCGTAGCAAGTGAAAACCGATCATTAGCGATTGTAGATGTACAGCTTCCTGATGGTAAGACTATTTCTTTGGCCAATACCCATTTGGATTTAAAAGAGGAAAACAGAATTGCGCAAGCAACATTCATCAATGAATTAGGCGAACTGTACAGTAAACCATTGATTTTGGTAGGAGATCTGAATGCGAGACCCGATTCCAAACCTATTAAGATCTTGGAAGAATATTTTGTGCGCAATACCAGCACGAATAAACCTACTATTCCAGTGGTGAATCCTAAAAGTGAAATTGATTATATCATGGTCTTAAAGAACCGTGAATTTGAGTGGAAGAGCTATACCACCATCAATGAAACATATGCTTCTGACCACTTACCATTGGTAGCTGAAATCACTTTCAAATAGCTTAATCTTTATAAAAAAAGGCATCTTCTAAACCTATATATTCCATTTTCTGTACCCAGTATCCATGTTGTGTATTCAAAATATGTTTGAATTAGGGTTAAAATCGTGGTTTAAGTAGAGTTAAAGCGGGTTTAAAGTATAGAGGAAGTATGTAAAGCATAAATTTTACATACTTTTAGTATACTTTCAGTATGGTTTATCTTCGAAGCTAACCTAAGATTAAATTTTAATGACGGGGTTCTTTTTTAAGAGACCTTTTTAGACAGCCCCTTTTCATGAGGAATAAATGCAATGGAGCTATCCTCCTTTTAGCTTTTCATTGTTTTTATGCCTTTCGCTATCACGAAGGGTCTTCTTTTGGAGGTTTTTTTCCAAAGCTTCTGTCAAATTAATTCCGGTCTGATTTGCCAAACAGATCAAGACAAACATCACATCTGCCATCTCATCGGCTAAATTGACTTCCTCATCTGATTTCTTAAAGGATTGCTCTCCATATTTTCTGGCCATTATCCTAGCTACTTCCCCAACTTCTTCCATCAGAATAGCAGTGTTGGTTAATTCATTGAAATAACGGATGCCATTGGTTTTGATCCATTGATCTACTGTTTTTTGAGCTTCTTCTATGGTCATAAAAATCAATTAGAAATTTGTATATCAAAATTAGAAACTAGTATATCAAAATTAGATATTTGGTTGAAAAGAAGATTGCGATTCAAATTGGAGATCTCAGGCCTTAAAAATTGTCCTTATCCTTCGTATTCATGATAATAGTTACTGGACCATCATTACAAAGGTCTATTTTCATATCCCCTCCAAACACGCCCATCTGCACCTCTTTCCCTAAAAGCTGACTCAACAATTTTCCCATCTCCTCATACATCGGTTTTGCCATATCAGGTTTCCCAGCACGAATAAACGAAGGTCTATTCCCTTTTTTGGTCTGTGCAAATAGCGTAAATTGAGAAATCAATAATATATTCCCCTGCACATCCTGAACAGACTTATTCATCAAACCATTCTCATCCGAAAATATTCTTAGATTAACCAATTTCTGTCCCAACCATTGGATGTCCTCTTGGCTATCCTCTTCTTCCACACCCAACAAAACCAAAAGACCCAGATCAATTTGGCTTGTTATAATATTATCTACTGTGCAGTACGCTTGCGTTACACGTTGAATTACACACCTCATATTAGTATTTAGTATAAAGTATTTAGTATTTAGACCTATGGTCTGCTATTAGTCTACCAATTCCATGGTTTGTAAATATAGGTCTAAATACTAAATACTCAAAACAAGAGCTAAATACTCAATCCAAGTCCGATCATAAAATTCGTACCAGCTTGAGGGTAGTAGAAGTTATAGTAATCTCTGCTGTTGGTGTCCTGGAAATATTGACCCCAAGTATAGCCTGTAGTAGTGTATTTGGCGTTCAGGATATTGAATACAGTGGCATTCAGGTCTATTCTCTTGATGCCAAATGCAGAGAATGTATAAGTTCCTTGGATGTTGTTGACAAAGGATGCTTTGATACTTCGTTCCAATGCGCTACTGTTATCCAAGTAGATTCTTGAGATGTATTTGCTTAAAAGGCTGAAGGAAAGACTTTCTGTTGGCTTGTATGTGAAATTATTGGATAACACCGCCGAAGGTGATTTAGCGATATTGGTACCTTTATAAAAAATCTCCTTCTCACCCACATAACCCCAATTGGTATTATTATCATAAACACTTAAGATTTCTGTGAAGTTTTTGATCTTATTCTGGCTTAATGCTGCAGTAGCCGACCAATTAAACTGCTCTGTGATGTTCCATCCTGCATCCAATTCCACGCCGATTCGATAACTTTCATCCACATTTTGACGAATAGCCTCGCCAACATCATTGATTCTACCAGTTGGAATCAATTGATCTTTGTACAGCATCGCATATACATTCACTCCCAAATTGAAATCACTAGCGCGATGCCGATAGCCAGCTTCCACATTTTGCATTTTTTCAGGCTTCGGGAACATATTGAGCGGATTTTCCACATAATCCTTACGAACTGGCTCTTTGCTGGCATAAGCATAGGAAGCATAGATATTTGCATTTTCGTTCAGTAGATAGGTGATCCCTGCTTTCGGATTGAAGAAGTTGAGATTGTCCCTGAAATTTAGATTCTTGATCTTGTTGTCATCCCCTTCAGCCTTATAGAATATGTTTCTATATTGAAGATCGATGTTGAAGATCCAATCATCCTGTTTGATATCCGCTTTTGCGTAGATGTTGAAGTCGTTCTTATGTGCTTCATTATAATAATAGCGATGGTATGGCTGAATGCCCGCATTGAATTTACTCCACAAAACCTCTCCAAAATGTCCGCCAATATATTGGTTATAAGCACCTCCTAATGTCAGATTGATGTTTTCGTTCCATTTATGCTGCAAAGCATAGGTAAAACCATAGAAGTGATTATCCAACCACCGCTGCCGGATAATATCCGATTTTTTCTTGATTTCTCCATTGATATTAACAGCTGGAAGGCCATAACTTTCAAACTTGTCGTCTATTCGATATTCTTCATAATATCCAGCCCCTCGTGTATAATGCAAACCTGCATTTAAACTTGTTTTATCATTCATGCGGAAGCTGTACTGCAGATGGCTATGCGTCTGCACATAGTTGTCCGTCTGGTTATCATAGGTGTAAATGTTGTATCTTTCATCTGCTGCCTTAATACGAGCAATTTCAATCGGGTCATAGATTTCCATGGCTGCGATATAATCGTCCATTCTATCCTTATTTCCCGTGAACAAAGGCTCCGGCAATCCGTACCAGGCTTGGTAGGTCTTTTCTTTTCCGGAAAAAACTGTTGCTTTTAGGGTATGCCGATCGGTATAGATGCCTCCATCTACATAAAAGGATTTTAGATTAGATGATGCTCTTTCCACATAACCATCTGAACTGATGCGGGATAATCGTGCATTGAAGGCGTATTTGCCATTGATTAAACCAGAACCTAATTTCAAAGTGTTCTTCCAAGAATTGAAAGAACCAAAGCTATTGTTCAGTTCCGCATATGGCGTAGTCTCTAATCCATCCGTTTGAATATTCAACGAGGCACCAAATGCACCAGCACCATTGGTGGAAGTTCCTATACCACGCTGAACCTGTATACTCTGTGTGCTGGAAGCAAAGTCAGGTAGATTCACGAAAAAGGAACCCATACTTTCCGAGTTGTTCAATGGAATGCCATTGAGGGTCACATTGATACGTTCATTATCGGATCCCCGAATGGTCATATTCGTATATCCGATTCCAGCCCCTGCGTCAGATCCGATGACCACACCCGGTGTCTGATCCAATAAATAGGGGATATCCTGGCCCAGATTCTTCCTCCGAATTTCTTCCTTACCAATGTTTTTAAAGGTAGTAGCCGCGTTATCCTTGGCTCTTGTCGCGGAGATATAGATCTCCTCCGTTTGATAGGCCGTTGGCTTCATGGTTAAGTGTAAGGAATTGCTGTTCTGTGGGTTAACACTTCCAATGATCTGTTCAAAACCTAAGTAGCTTACTTTAAGAGCATAAGCTTTGTTACTGAGGTCCTGAAATACGGCAATCCCATCTTTGTTGGTTTTTTGGGATTTTTCATCAAGGCTAACTGTGGCGAAAGCCAAAGGTTTGTTCTGCTCGTCGGTCACTTTAATCGAGAGCATTGTTTGGGCAAGACAGTTAATAGCAAGTAGGCAGGTAAAAGCCAAAGCCATCAATTTGTTAAGCATAATACGTAATTTGTTATTTGAGTTAAACATCCCGTTGCAAGGGGTCACAACAGGTTAAATTTAACCTCCCTTTCCCTACGCTGGCATTATCCAGATCAGGTGAGTGCAATATCATTTGCACAGGGTATAATCTCAGCCTTTATTCGTGTCATGAAAACAAGGCACCCCTAATTGATGCTGCAAAGCTAATCTTTATCTCGATAAAATCAAAATGACGATAGCTTTGTAACAAATTCATAAATATTTTTTTATTAGTTAAACTATATATTATTTTTTGTAATTTGGCTGACCTGCTGATGAGGCAGGATTACGCTAACTTAACAAAACATAGAACTATTAAATTGTATGAAGTATTACAGTGCTGATGTTGTATTTCCTATTGCTGGTCAGGCAATAAAAAAAGGTGTCGTAGCCATGGACGACGAGGGAATAATCAAAGGTGTATTTAATCCGGGCGAAATTGATGATAGCAAAGTCGAGCATCATAAGGGAGCCCTAATCCCTGGATTTATCAATGCACATTGCCATTTAGAACTTTCTCATATGTTGAATGTGGTGCCAAAAGGTACCGGTTTACCTAACTTCTTAACGACAGTAATGGGCGAACGCCAACATGCGGAAGATGCCATTCATCAAGCAATGGTTGAGGCGGATAAGGAAATGTATGAAAATGGTATTCAGGCCGTTGGTGACCACGTGAATACTGCCGCTACAGCGAAGGTAAAAGAGGAAAGCCCTATTACCTACCATACATTTGTTGAGATCATGGCCATGCGAAAAGAGGATGTGGAGGAAAGAATAGACCAAGCGAAAGAGATCGAATTCCATTTCGACTATAAACATTCTTCCATTACACCTCATGCACCCTACTCAGGGTCAAAATCCCTGTTCAAAACCTTTAAAAAAGCCGTATCTGAAGATAACATCATTTCTATACATAACCAGGAAAGTGATGAAGAGAATAAGCTTTTCAGATATAAAACGGGGGAGTTTTTGGACTTCTATAAACGCATGAATTTCGAAGTGGAGGATTTCAAAGCGCAAGCTAGAAATTCCCTGCAATCCTTCCTGCCTTATATTCCTACAAAAAACAAGTTGATCTTGGTCCATAATACCTATACTTCTAGCAAAGATTTGGATTTTGTGGACCGTATGGGCAGACAGGTGTATTTTTGTTTCTGTCCGAAAGCCAATCTTTATATCGAGAACAGGATCCCGAAAATCGATAATTTCTTATTAGGAGATTATGATATCATTTTGGGAACAGATAGTTTGGCATCCAACGATACATTGGATATTTTGGAAGAATTAAAGGTAATACATAAAGAATTTCCTGATTTAGATTTTAACGAAACCATTAAATGGGCAACCATTAATGGGGCAAAGGCATTGAATTTGGCTGATCAAATGGGAAGTTTGGAAGAGGGAAAACAACCTGGTCTATTGTTGCTTGAAGGAATGGACACTTTCAAATTGACACCTAAAGTTAAGGTTAGAAGATTAAGGTAGTTTTATTTTCTAATTCTTCTTCTACCTTTGTAACATGAAACACTGGAATATTCAGGTTCATGGCAAGGTACAGGGAGTGAATTTTCGTGCCAGTACCAAGGCTGTTGCAGACCTACTTGGGGTAAAAGGATATGTGATCAATCAGCCGGATGGTTCGGTTTTGATCGAAGCAGAAGGTGATGCATTTGCATTAGAGTCCTTCATGGAATTCTGCCAGGAGGGTCCGGAGCTTGCGGAGGTAACTGCCGTTCAGCACACCGAAGAGGATACCTTGAAAGGATATCGGAATTTTGAGGTCATCAAGAAAATAAAATAGGGTGTCAGTTGTAAAGAAATTTGTCAGCGATACGATGATATATGGTCTTTCGACCATTATATCCCGGATGTTGGGTTTTGTCATCACTCCCTTCCTTACACGAAGCTTTGGAGCTTCCGTATACGGGATATTTACCCAGATGTTTTCCTACGCTTCCATGTTGAATGCGATCTTGGCATTCGGGATGGAAACCACCTTTTTCAGATATTTACAAAAAGTAGAGGGTGACAAAAGAAAGGTATTTGATACCAGCTTCTTTGTCACCCTTTTTATGGCTATTATTTTCCTTATAACAGCCTTTGTATTTGCCGAACCTTTGGCTAGATGGGCAGGAAATGGAAAAGACCTCAGTGATTTCACTGCCTATGTGAAGCTTATTGCACTTATTGTATCGGTAGATGCTATTGCTGTAATCCCTTTCGCAAAATTACGGGCCGACGGTAGACCAATTCGCTATGGCCTAGTAAAACTGATCAATATATTGGTTTACATCGGTTTTATCTTTCTTTTTCTGTATGGTATTCCTTGGCTACAGGATTACTCTGAATCATTTAAGAGCTGGTCTCTTACCTGGTACAGGGAAGGCTGGTTGGGGAATGTTTTTGTGGCAAACTTGATTGCCTCTGCAGCTACATTGCTTCTTCTGATTCCTCAAGTGATGAGTTTTAGAATGCATGTGGATGCTGCACTTTTAAGGAATATGCTGACCTATAGTTTCCCGATCTTGATTGCAAATATATCTTTCATCATCAATGAGAATTTGGATAAGATGATGATGCCACATTTATTGCCAGAAGGAAAGGGTGATTTAGATGTAGGGATTTATGGTGCTGTGGCAAAACTTGCCTTATTTTTGAATCTATTTGTAACAGCATTTAGGCTTGGGGCGGAGCCATTCTTCTTTTCCTATGCTAAAAATGAGAATGCGAGGAAGACCTATGCGATGATCATGGAGTATTTCGTGATTGCGATGTTGTTGGTGATGGTGGGGTTAAGTGCAAATTTAGAATGGTTGAAGGAATTTATTAGAGGAACTGAGGAAAAACAGGCGGAGTTCTGGTCTGGATTGTTTATTGTTCCGCTATTGTTATTCAATTATGTCTTGTTGGGGATTTATATGAATCTTTCGGTATGGTATAAGTTGTCGGATCAGACAAGATATGGTCTTTATATTTCGGGTTTAGGAGCTATTGCGACCATAGGGATGAATTTGTTGTTGATACCTAAATATTCGTATGTGGGTGCTGCGGTGTCTACTACGATAACTTATTTGTTGATGGTGAGTTTGTCTTATTTCTGGGGGCAAAGAAATTATGCGATTCCGTATAAGGTGGGGAAGATCTGTGTTTATTTAGTTATTGGCGCAGGATTGGCTTGGCTTGTTTATGAACTGAATATTTGGTTGGGGAATTTGGTGTTTATTGGTTTTGTTGGGGCAGTGGCTTATTTGGAAAAAGATACGATAAGAAGGGTTTTGAGGAGGTAAGAAACGTCATTGTAAGTTTCATCGTCATTGCGACACGCCGTCATTGTGACACGCCGTCATCGCGAGGTAAGAAGCAATCAGGTTCGCGTCATAGCGAGGTACGAAGCAATCTTCCGATTTAAATAAAGATTGCTTCGTCGTACCTCCTCGCAATGACGTGGCGAGAATAAACTCCTCGCAATGACGATTAAGCGCAAAAAACCTAACCTGAAAACTCTTCCGCGAAATTATGCCTAATCTCCTCCAGGACTTCCATAATATCCTTCACATCCCTCAACTCCACCAACTTCATCCTATACTCCTTAAAATTTGGAATCCCCTTGAAATAATTAGCATAATGCCTTCTCATTTCAAATATTCCGGTTTTATCGCCCTTCCATTCTATAGATTTGGTCAAGTGTGTCAAACACACATCCACCCTTTCTGAAACAGTAGGTCCATCCAACCTTTCTCCCGTATTGAAAAAATGTTTTACTTCCCTAAAAATCCAAGGATATCCAATAGACGCTCTACCAATCATAATCCCATCTACCTCAAACTCCTGACGCCAGGCAGCCGCTTTTTCCACCGAATCGATATCTCCATTTCCGAAAATCGGAATATGGATCCTCGGATTTCTTTTCACATCCCTTATCATCGACCAATCTGCCTGACCTTTATACATCTGCGCACGTGTTCTACCATGTATCGCCAATGCCTTGATGCCTATATCCTGCAGCCGTTCAGCCACCTCATACACATTTTTCGTATTATCATCCCAGCCCAATCGCGTTTTCACGGTCACCGGTAAATGGGTAGCTTCCACCACCGCTTTGGTCATGGCAACCATCTTATCGATATCCTGCAAAAGACTGGCTCCCGCTCCTCGACATGCCACATTCTTGACCGGACATCCATAGTTGATATCAATCAGATCTGGATTTGCTTGCGTACAGATCTCCGCCGATTGGCGCATGTGCTCGATATCAGATCCAAAGATCTGTATACCAATAGGTCGCTCGTATTCAAAAATATCCAGCTTCTGACGTGATTTAGCCGCGTCACGGATCAACCCCTCCGAAGAGATGAATTCCGTGTACATCATATCGACCCCATTTTGCTTGCACACAAAACGGAAAGGAGGATCACTCACATCTTCCATAGGTGCTAGCAATAATGGAAACTCCCCTAAATCTATATTTTCGCCAATTTTTACCGACATGCTTTTAAAAAATTTTTACAAAGGTAAGTAAATCTACCTACAATTGTCCTGCAAATTCTTTGATCGCCCCTGCAGGGTCCTTCGTCTTCATGAAGTTCTCCCCGATCAGGAAGCCTTGAAAACCAACCTTTTTCAATTCCTGAATGGTCGCAGGATCCGAGATTCCGCTTTCCGAAACCTTGATGAAATCAGCCGGCATCTTATTCACCAAACTGTAAGAATGATCTAAGGAAACCTCAAAGTCCTTCAGGTTTCGGTTGTTCACCCCGATGGCATCGATGCTCGGGAAAATGCTTCGGTTCAATTCCTCTTCGTTATGTACTTCCAATAACACATTCAATCCAAGGGATTTTGCATACTTCGATAATTCCCGGACTTCCAGTGTTCCCAGACATGCTGCGATCAACAGGATGATATCAGCTCCGTAGGCTTTTGCTTCCGCTATCTGATATTTATCTACTATAAACTCCTTGCGTAACAAAGGAATCTGAAGCACTTCTCGTGCTTCGGTAAGATCGGTTAAGGAACCTTGGAAAAAATCCTGGTCGGTCAATACCGAAATTGCCGAAGCGCCCGCTTCCTGGTATCCCTTTACCACCTCCTGCACAGAAGCAGAACCATTGATGATTCCTTTGGAAGGTGATGCACGTTTGTATTCAGCAATAATGCCGTTCTTCAACGGGTCAAGGATACTTTCACGAAGGCTATAACAAGACCTTCCAAACAATGGATATTTTTCTAGCTCCTCCAAGGAAACCTTTTCCTTTACCAGCGCTACTTCTTCCCGTTTTCTTTTAACGATTTTATCTAGGATAGTCATTTTTTCTATATCAATATAAGATGCCAACATATTATTTCAACCAATTTTCTATAAGGATTTTACCATTATCAGTCAGGATGGATTCTGGGTGGAATTGCATCCCACGCACATCATATTCCCTATGTGCAAGCGCCATGATGGTGCCCTGCGGATCTAAAGCGGTAATTTTTAGGCTTTCAGGCAGATCATCTGGAGATACCGCCCAAGAATGGTATCGCCCTATTTTGGAATCCTTTGGAAAACCCTGGAACAAGGTTTCATCCTCGTCGATCACCTCAATATTTGTAGCTACCCCATGTAAAGGTTTAGGCATGTTGAAAAGGCTTCCGCCAAATACTTCCGCAATTGCTTGCTGGCCAAGACAGATGCCAAGGATGCTTTTTGTCGGCGCATAGGTCCGGATCACATCCATTAGCAGTCCTGCTTCTTCAGGGATGCCTGGGCCCGGTGATAAAAGGATCTTATCAAACTGTTCTACATATTCCAGGTCGAATTTATCGTTGCGAACCACCTCGTATTGCTGGTTCAGTTCCTGTAGCAAATGGACCAGATTATAGGTAAATGAATCGTAATTGTCGATTACTAAGATGGGCTTATTCATTATATGCTTACTGCTAATTCTAATGCTCTGCGAAGAGCGGATATTTTGTTATTTACTTCCTGTAATTCTTTTTCTGGATCGGAATCCAATACGATTCCTGCCCCGGCCTGATAATGAAGCACGTTCTGTTTGCTCAAAAAAGATCGGATCATGATGGCATGGTTGAAATCTCCATTGAATCCCATGAATCCAATCGCCCCGGAATAAAAGGACCTTTGCATTCCTTCATACCGATCGATCAGAGTCAATGCCATGTGTTTTGGTGCTCCCGACAGGGTGCCTGCCGGAAAAGTATCTCCGACCACATCGAATGGATTTGCGGAAGGGTTCAGTTTGCCGCTAACCTTAGAGACCAAATGGATCACATGCGAATAGTATTGGGCTTCCTTATACGATTTTACCTGTACATTACGGCAATGACGACTCAAATCATTCCGTGCCAAATCTACTAACATGACATGTTCGGCACTTTCTTTAGGGTCATTTTTGAGTTCCTCGGCAATCTGTTCGTCCTTTTCCATGTTCCCGGTACGCTTGAAGGTACCTGCGATGGGGTATATGGTGGCCACATCGGCCTTGATGGTCAATTGTGCTTCTGGGGATGATCCGAATAATTTAAAATCACCATAATCGAAATAGAAGAGGTAGGGCGATGGGTTGATGGAGCGTAAAGCACGGTACACATTGAATTCATCACCTGCAAATGGAGTAGCAAAACCTCGGGATGGTACGATCTGAAAAACATCACCCCTTTGGATATGTTCTTTCATTTTCAGAACCAGGTCCTTGAATTCCTGATCGGTCATATTGGATGTTTCTTCTCCCTTGGTTTGGAAACTATATTCAGGGAAATTCTTGTTCTGGATCAGGTACTGCATTTTGTCCAATTCACTTGTTTCATTTTCAAGTAAGTTTTCAAATATATGCAGTTGATTGCGGAAATGGTCTATGGCGATAACGTATTTATACACATGGTATTGAAGAACAGGAATCTGTTTGGCTGGAGATGGGTTTGTGGTCAGTTTTATATCTTCAAAGAATTCCACCGCATCAAAGGTAAAATAACCAAAGAGCCCCGTGGTGATCACATTGACTTCCGGCAGAACATCGGCATGGAATGCTTTTCGGAAGTTGGAAACTTCTTCGCGAAGATTAAGACCAGCGGCACTTTTAATCTCCTTGGCCTGATTAGGGTAGGAGATGCTGAGTTCGCCTTTGTCCAGGACAATGCCCGCAATGGGTTGGCAGCAGATGTAACTGATGTTGTTATCCCTGCTGTGGTATTCCGAGCTTTCCAGCAGCAGGCTGTTCGGGAAGCTGTCGCGAAGCCTTAAGTAGATGCTCACTGCAGTGGTCGTATCTGCAAGGATCTGCTTGTGGTTCGTTTTGAAGTTGTAGTTCATATATGTGTTTTATTAATATCTAAAATAAAAAAAGCCCGACGATAATTCGTCGGGCTACCATTCTGTGGTTTTGGTTGATTATGAAAATCTTTATCTATAAAATATACCACCTCCCGACTTATTTAGTCAGAAGCCACCAACGGTTAGTATATTTATTTTGTGTCAACATAATTCACAAAATTAGTAGAAAAATTGATATAGCAAAGATTTTTTGTAAAAAAAACAAAAAACACTCGTTATTCTTAGTCATTTAGCAAATCTGGTCTTCTTTCTTTTGTTCGTTGTAATTGCTGTTCATGGCGCCAGGCTGTGATTTTGGCTTCATGACCACTCAAAAGGATGTCGGGTACTTTATGGCCATTCCAATCCACGGGTCTGGTATAAATGGGCGCATCTAAAAGTCCATCTTGGAACGAATCCGAAAGGGCGGAAGTTTCATCCGATAATACACCTGGAATTACCCGTACAATGGCATCCACCAGGATTGCCGCTGGAAGTTCCCCGCCTGAAAGGACATAATCACCTATGGATATTTCCTTCGTAACATAGATGTCCCTAATGCGTTGATCAATTCCCTTGTAATGACCACAAAGGATAATGATGTTTTTATTGCTTGAAGATAAGCCATTGGCCATTTCCTGATTGAGGGTTTCCCCATCCGGGGTCATGTAGATGATCTCATCGTAATTACGTTCAGACTGCAGCTTTTCGATACAGGCCGCAAATGGTGCAATCTGCATCACCATACCTGATCCGCCTCCATAAGGGTAATCATCTACAGATTTTTGCTTATTCGAAGCGTATTCCCTCAAATTATGGACATGGATCTCTGTAAGACCTTTCTTTTGGGCTCTTTGTAATATGGAATGTGCAAATGGGCTATCCAGTAAGCCCGGTAACACTGTAATGATATCAAATCGCATCTTGCAAAGTTAGGATATTGTGCTTAAAAGTGGGCATAATCCATTTGGAGAAATTTTAATAATTAAAATATAAAATTTGTTGCAATATTATAATAATATAATTGAATTGTTCCAAAAAAAATAATTAATCAGATAAATTTTTATCCATATATTATTTAATATATAAAATTATTAATTAAATCATTTTGTTTTAGTAAGCGCTTATAATTTTAATATCATATTCATTAAAAAAATTATATTTCTCATGCTATTTTTTGTTCATTTAGAAATAAATTCAGAAATAATGGCATTTTTTTGTAACAATCATGTAGTAAAAATACTTTTGATACGAGGTTTAACAATTATTAACGTTTTAGGCCGGTAATAACCAGATAATTTAACTAAACAACAACAAACATGAAACAAAAATTACTCCGAGTATTTTTGCTTTGTACCATGCTTATCGGGGTGGTATATGCGCAAAATCGCCAAGTGAGTGGTAAAGTGACTTCTGCAGAGGATGGATCCCCAATTAGTGGTGTTACCGTATCTGTTCAAGGGGCCAACATTGCTACACAAACCGATGGATCTGGAAATTATTCCATCAATGCGCCAGCCAATGGGCGTTTATCATTCCGATATGTGGGATATACCTCCCAAATTATCACCATTGGTACTCAAAGTACAATTAATGTTCAATTAACGGCTGACCAGGGCAATCTGGAAGAAATTGTGGTAACCGGTGCTTATGGTATCCGCGAAAATACCAAAGCTGCGCCATTTAGCTCACAAACATTAAAAGCAGATGCGGTGAATGTTACTCGTCAACCAAACTTGAATAATGCGTTGGCAGGTCAAGTAACGGGTTTGCAAGTTCGTTCTCAATCTGCTGCCGCTTTAGGTAGAAATACCGAGATCAGGTTAAGAGGTGCTTCTGGGTTTGGTGCAGGAGATGGAGCAATCTATGTAGTAGACGGAACTATCCTTCCAAACTCTGATGATATTAACATTGATGACATTGAAAGTGTAACTGTACTTCAAGGTCCAGCAGCATCTGCTCAATTTGGTTCCCAAGGAGCTAATGGAGCTGTAGTGATTACTTTGAAAAAAGGTTATCGTGGAGATTATCTTGGTATTGATTTGAACTTAGGAGCAACATTTGATAATGTTTACATTTTGCCGAACTACCAAAACTCCTATGCGGGGGGTTCTTCTGCTGCCATGAAAAAGTATACTTGGACACCCGGGCAACCTGAAGAATGGAAAGCATTGGACGGTAAATACTATCATGACTATTCGGATGATGCTTCCTGGGGACCACGTATGGTAGGGCAGGAATATATTCCATGGTATGCTTGGTATGGTGGTCATTCTCGCTCTTTCCAAACGACAAGTTTAGTTCCTCAAGAAAACAATGCTAGGGAATTTTACGAAACTGGGGTTGTTTTGAACAACAGTATCGCCATTTCAAAAGGTGGTGAAAATTACATGACCAAAATTTCTTATACCAACCAGGATATCAATGGTTTAATCCCTACTTCTGGATTGAAAAGAAATATTCTGAATGTCACAGGTGAATTGGATCTAAGCACTAAATTTAAAGCGGGGGTTAATATCAACTATGTCACCCAACGCTTAAAAGGTGAAATTGATGATGCCTATTCCAATCAAACGACTGGTTCATTTAACCAATGGTTCCACCGTGATTTGGATATGGATATCTTAAAAGAATTAAGAGGATTAAGAACAGAAGATGGCATCTTTGCTTCTTGGAACAAAGCTAACCCAGGAGCGTATGACCCAGAAAATCCACGTGGATTCTATGCAGCAAACTATTGGTATAACCCTTATACCTATTATGATAACATCGATCGTGCAAACCAAAGAGATCGACTGTACGGAAATATTTATTTCAAATATCAGGTTTATAAGGATTTGAGCTTTACAGCTACTTATCGTAAACAACAGAATACAACATTTTGGGAGTATATGTACAGGTCTGATTTAGATCAATCAGGTTTACAGACTTCTGGAAACAATCCATTGGTTAAGGGATATTATGGAACAGGTAATACCTATTCAAACCGTACGAATTTTGAGATCATGGCAAGCTACAATAAGAGAATCAGTGATTTTTCAATTGATGCAAATGTAGTAACCGATTTCTTCAGAGCACGTTCAAATGAAAATTCCGGAAATACGGTGGATGGTCTAACGGTTGATAACCTTTTCACTTTATCCAATTCAAAAAGCCAAGCAAACCAATATAACTATAGAAGTAGAGAAGGTTACAATGCCATTTTAGGAAGAGGTGTATTTGGGTATAAGGACATGTTATTCGCGAATATTACCTTGAGAAATGACTGGTTCTCTACATTACCAGCGGATCGTAATTCCGTATTATCTAAATCATTTGGTGCTTCCTTCATTTTCTCTGATCTAATCAAAGAAAGTACACCATGGTTAAGTTATGGTAAATTAAGATTTGCTTGGGGAGAGATTCCAATGGCATTCGGAACAGGGACGTCTTTTGGTGCCTATGCATATCCAGGGATGGCGTATGGCGTGAATCAATATAAATGGAACGGAATGGCCTTGACCTCAACACCAGATGGATTGGTTGATCCAGACTTGAGAGGTTCTGTTGTCTCACAAAAAGATATGGGTATTGAGTTGAGGTTCTTAAATGATCGCATCGGATTAGAATTCACATACTTTGATGGTTCTCAAATTGATTTTCCAAGATCTATCACGTTGAATGGAGCGTCTGGATATAGCTCTATCTTAACGAATGTGGGTCGAATTGAGAAAAAAGGTTTTGAATATATTTTGTCAGGTACTCCAGTTAAGAACGATAATGTGCTTTGGAATATTAAAGCAACCTTGTCTGACTTGAAGGACAATGACGTGACTGAAATCAGCGAAAAATATGGTGTTGATCGTATTGTAGTGGCAGGCGTTTGGGGAAGTACCATGCCTACTTTAATTCATGAAGTGGGTAAACGTTGGGGCCAAATCTATGGTAATGGTATCAAACGTAATGCGGATGGTGTTCAAATCGTTGGTGATGATGGTATGCCATTAAACGATAAAGTATTCTTTGGGTCGGCTTTACCCCGTTTTACCGGTGGTGTTCAAAACTCCGTGAGTTATAAGAACTTCTCTTTGAGTGCAAATATTGACTGGCAGTTTGGTGGTAAGTTCGTTTCCCTATCTAACATGTTTGGTTCATTCTCAGGTCTAACCGCAAGAACAGCAACATTGAATGACAAAGGAAATCCTATCCGTGATGCGGTTGCTGATGGTGGTGGTGTACGTGTCGACGGTGTTACTGAAGATGGTGAGGCCGTTACAACATATGTTGGTGCGCAGGAATATTTCCAAGGTTTGTACAATAACTCAACATTTGATGATTATATCTATGATCTGACTTTTGTGAAGTTAAGAGCTGTTTCACTTGGATATAATGTGCCGGTTAGAAACCTTTCTTGGAGCAAATTTATCCGTTCTGCAAACATTTCTGTGGTTGCAAATAACCCATTGTTGATTTATGCAAAGACGAAAGATTTTGATCCTTCAGAAGTTTCAGCAGTTGAGGGTGAGCGCGGACAATTGCCTGGTACTAGAGGGATTGGATTTAATTTACGTATTGGATTTTAATATTTAAAAGATGAAAAAGAGATTAATATATATACTAATTGCTACTGGCCTTTTGGCGTCGAGTTGTGATGCGTTGTCGGATTTTGGGGATATGAATGACAATCCAAATGCGACTACCAATCCAGCAGCATCCGCTTTATTGACCAATGTTTTGGCCGGCTTTGGAGGCTATACATCGACAGGTCAATATGCCCCTGCATTATATTCTCAATATCTGTCAGAAACACAATATACCGATGCTTCGTTGTATGCATTAGCACAGCCTGCATTTACGGGTTATTATTCGGGTCACTTAACAGATTTGGTGGATTATAAAAAAAGAACAGAAGGTAGCGTAAATGCTTCAGCAGTTGCTACTATTCTTCAACAATATATTTTCGGGTATGTGACGGATTTGTGGGGTGATGTTCCTTATTCAGAAGCATTGCAACAAGTCGTGCCTAAATATGATACACAAGAGGAAATATACAAAGGTATTCTTGCGAAATTAACCGAGGCAGAAGGCCAATTGTCACCCGCTGCTGGGGGAGTTCCCGGAGATATCATCTTTAATGGTGATGTTGCTAAATGGAAAAAATTCGCGAATTCCATTCGTATGATCTATTCCCTACAATTATCAAAACGTTATCCAGGAGCCTCAGAATATGCAGCGACAGAATTTAAAGCGGCATTAGCAGATTCAGATGGTAGCATTGCAACCAACGAAGATAACTTTGTTATCAATTACCCTGGAGGAAATTTTAAAAACCCATGGCGTAATACATATGATGGTCGTAAAGATTATGCAGAAAGTAAAACCATGACCGATATCATGGCCAGTCTTGCGGATAACCGTCAGAATGCTTTTGGGGGTGCGAATGATGACTTCAATGCTGCAAATGCGTTGTTAACTTCCAATAAAGGATTTCCATATGGCTTAAGAAGAGCGAATGCTGAAGCTTTTGCTACGGCAAATACAGATTTTGCGCGTGTATTAAGAGGAGACTTCAGAACGGAAACATCTCCTTTGGTAGTGATGAGTGCCGGTCAAGTACTTTTGGCTAGAGCAGAAGCTGCAAAAAGAGGCTGGACATCTGATGTATTAGCTAATGTATACAGAACAGGTATCGAATTAAGTTTCAAACAGTGGGGGCAAACTGCTGCTGCGACATATTTTACGCAGAATGGAGTTGTCTTAGCTGGTGATGATTCAGATCTAACCAAAATTGCATTACAACGATATATCGCTCACTATCCGGATGGTAGAATGGGGTGGAATATCTGGCGTAAATCAGGTGTTCCGACATTGGTTCCAGCACCGGATGCTGTAGCAGGATCTACAATTCCGCGCCGTTACCAATATTCTCCTAATGAGTACACTACGAATGAAAGTGTTAATGAGGCGGTAGCAAGATTAGAAGGTGGAGATAAAATGTCTTCTAGAATATGGTGGGACAAATAAAATCGCGAAAAATGAAAATCAACTTTTTTAAATATTTATTGGCCTTCTTTGTACTAAGTTTTACTTTACAAGGTTGTGTTAAAGAATCATTCCCAGGGGATGATCTAGGAGATAATGGTACAACGTTTTTAAAAACTCCTGCTGGAGACTTTGTTGTGCATTGGTTGAGTCCTTTTCAAACGAAACAAAAGATTAGTCTTTTTGATTTGTTTAAAGATGCACATAACAGTACGGAGTTGAACAGTAAACAAACTGTTAAAATGTTGTTCAACCAGAGTATTATTGATGCATACAATGAAGAGCATGAAACAGAACTGGTACCATTGCCATCTGATTTTTATACTTGGGCAAATGGTCAAGGTGTAGAAGTCGCTGGAAATAACATTTCCGTTAATTTTGGAGATGGTTTAATCTATGGGGATTTTTCCATTGAATTGGATGGTTCAAAGTGGACTGATTTAGCTTCCAAATATGCATTGGCATTTGAAATCACTGATTATGGTAATCTAACGCCATCTTCTGATCTAACAGATACTATTGTTGTGCAATTGGGATTAAAGAATGCGTATGATGGTGTATATCGTTATCAAACATCAGGAGCTACTTCATTGGTGCCTAATGCGGATAAAACGGTAACTTTAGAGACGACTGGTGAACATACAGTTCGTTTATATCCAGGTCTATTGGCTACCTATTCCAATGAGGTTTCTTATACTATTGACCCAGTAACATTCCACGTAACAGTTACTTGTCCATCGTTAGGGGTTCAAACTCCACAAGATGCAAGAAGTAATTGGGACCCTGAAAAGAAAATCCTGACCGTATTCTGGAAACAAGGAAATGGAGGTCGAACTTTTGAGGAAACATTTACCTTCTTAAGGGCTAGATAGTACAATTTTTTTAAATAGTAAATTTCATAAATAATTAGACCGCACCTTTTGGTGCGGTCTTTTTTTGTTACAAACTTTTTGTCATTTTTTTTGGGGATTAAAGTGTCGTGTTTTCAACCAAATGATGTGCTGAGTGTTTTCCAAATATTATTCGGTATAAGAACATATCATTAAATAATTATAAAATAATTATCATATAAAAATGGATAATCCATAAAAACCATTGGATTTTAACGTATTAAATTCTGCCAAATATCTTTTCCTTAATTTAGTTATCATTTACAAAGTTTTTACCATTTATTGACTTAAAATAAATAGTTGTACAAGCAACTCATTTATAGAAACATATAATTACACAAATTAGCTACGAAATCTTAGTTAATTATCAATTTAAGTCAAAATATTATTTCAGAAAGACTTTGTCGACAAAATTTATCCTAAACCTTAAAATCAGGTTTTCACAACAACTTTTACCCATTCCAATTGTTAAATTTTAAATAAAATTTGGACTTGTTTGTTGAGTATTTAAACAAACTCTATATTTGACCACTGTTTAACAAAATTTAACAACTCCTGTTAAGAATAATTTAATTAATAACTAAACATCTATGAAACAAAGATTACTCAGCTTAATTTTTGTGATGACCTGCCTGGTAGGGGTAGCGTTCGCACAGAATCGCCAAGTGAGTGGGAAAGTGACATCGGCAAGTGATGGTGCTCCGCTAAGTGGAGTTTCCGTAACAGTTGCGGGATCAACGACTGGTACCCAAACTGATGCTGATGGTGATTATACCATCTCCGCTGCAAACGAATCCACCTTGATTTTCTCATACATAGGTTATGAGACTCAACGTGCTCGTGTCGGCGAAAAAACAACCGTAAATGTAGCAATGGTAGCTTCTGATAATGCCATTGAAGAAGTATTGGTTACCACAGCTTATGGTATCAAGAGATCTGCAGCATCTACTGGTTATTCAAACCAAACCTTAGACAGCAAAGCCTTGACAGAAGGTAAGGTGGTTAACCTGGTTACAGGTTTACAATCAAAAGTAGCAGGTCTACAGGTGAACTTATTGAACAATGGGGTAAACCCATCTACTCGTGTGGTATTGCGTGGTAATCGTTCCTTGTTAGGAAATAACCAAGCATTGATCGTTATCGATGGTACACCTGTTCCAAACAGCATGTTGGCAGCCTTGAACCCAAACGACATTGAGTCGACTACGGTATTGAAAGGTGCAAATGCCGCTAACATTTATGGTTCCGAAGGTGTAAACGGGGTATTGATCATTACCACGAAAAAAGGTGCTAAAGGATCGGCGGTCATTAATTTCTCCAATACTACCTCCTTAGAATCGGTTTCTTTTCTTCCAAAAATGCAGGACAAATTCGGTAATGGATATGACCTAGAAACCTATGTTCCTTACGAAAATACCTCTTGGGGTCCAAAATATGATGGAAGTGAAGTGGTTGTTGGTCCTACTTTGGTGAATGGTAACGAATGGAAATTACCTTATTCTTATATCAAAGATGAAAAGATGAACTTCTGGGATTTAGGAACAACTATCCAGAATGATGTTTCTGTTTCTGGTGGTGATGATAATGGTACTTATTATGCAAGTTTCCAGGATGTAGTTCTTAAAGGTATTGTCCCTAAAGACAAGAACAGAAGAACTGGTGGACGTTTTAATGCTTCCCGTAAGTTTGGAAACCTGACTTCATCTTTTAATTTGAATTATGCTTATCAAAATCCTGATATGACTGTATCGGGTGTATATGATAACCTATTGAACGTTCCTCAAAACGTGCCTATTACCCAATTGAAAGATTGGCAGAACAATGAATTTGCTACTCCTGATGGTTATTTCTCCGGATATTATATCAACCCTTATTTTGGAATTGATAACAACCGTAGAAATACACGTCAAGAAACATTCAATGGAAATTTGGAATTGAAATATGATTTTGCTGATTGGTTATCCGCAACATACCGTCTAGGAAACTATGCGTTCAATACCAACTACAAAGAATATAATGCTAAAGTTGCTTATACCAAAGCATACGATAGACCTACTGATAATCCAGGTTCGGTTACTGACCGTTCCGATAACGTCAATAGATTGAACTCCGATATTTTCGTGCAAGCACAAAAGAAGGTAAGTGATTTCGATCTAGGATTTATTTTAGGTAATACCGTTAGAACCGACTATACCAAATTCAACTCGATTACAGCCAATGCATTGGTTGTTCCAGGATTATATAATGTGTCCAACCGTTTGGGCGAAGCTACAGTAGGTTCTGATTATACAAAAAGAACGACTGTCGGCTTGTTCGGTCAGATTGATGTAAACTACAAAGACATGTTATACCTGTCGGTAAGTGGTAGAAATGATTGGACTTCTGTTTTGGATGAAACAAAAAGAAGTTATTTCTATCCAGGAGTTTCCTTGTCCTTCATCGCATCTGAAGCATTTCCTTCCATCAAAGAAACTACGCCTATTAACTTCTTGAAGTTATATGCTTCAGGTAATAGAACAGCGAATGTTAACTTAGGTGCTTACAACCTACAGACAGCATTTGATATCGCTCCTGGTTTCCCTTATGGCAATAGACCTGGATTTACAGTAGGAAATACCTTCGCTAATCCAGATTTGAAACCAGAATTTGTAAACTCTTATGAAGGTGGTATCCAATTGGGCATGTTCAACGACAGGTTGAATTTTGAAGGTACTTATGCATACAGTATTTCCGATGGTCAGATCATCCCGATTTCTACTTCTTGGGCAACAGGTTATGATCGTGCTTATGTAAATGCTGGTACAGTAACCAATAATACGATAGAATTATCTCTAAGAGGTACACCGGTATTAACCAATGATTGGAAATGGGATATTGGTATGAACTTTACCCACTACGATAACAAGGTTACCGATCTTTACCAAGGTTTGGATGAGATCCCATTGGGAGGTTATGCAAACTCCGCATATGTTTATGCAGTGAAAGGTGAAGCGTATCCGGTAATCAAGACTACCGCTTACGAGCGCGACCCGCAAGGAAGAATTGTTGTCGATAAAGAAACAGGTTATCCTGTTCGTGCCGCAGCGATGAAAATTATGGGACAGACCAATGCGCCTAAAAACTTTGGTTTGAACACTTCAGTTCGTTACAAAGAATTAACGCTTGCCGCACAATTGGATTACCGTACAGGTAATGTATTCTACAACCGCGTAGGTAATACCAACAATTTCACAGGTTTATCATGGGAAAGTGCGCAGTATGACCGTCAGCCATTCGTGATTCCAAATTCTGTTTACCTAGAAAATGGTAATTACATCGAAAACACATCGATCAAAACACAAGATGGCGGTTTTGAATATTGGTACAATCAACACAATACCATCCAAGAAAACTATGTTAAAGATGCTTCTTTCTTAAAACTAAGAGAGGTTTCATTAACTTATAGCTTGCCGTACAGATGGTTGGAAAACCAAAAAGTAGTTAAACGTGCTTCTATCGGTTTGGTTGGTCGTAACCTATTCATGTGGTTGCCAAAAGAAAATATCTACACCGATCCAGAATTCAGTTTCACGGATGGAAACAGTCAAGGTATTTCTGATATGATCAATCCTCCAACCAGGATTTATGGTTTTAATCTTAATATTACATTCTAAGAACAATGAAAAAGATTTTCAAATATATAGCTGGTATTGCAATTGCATCGACCGTTCTGGCAGGATGCGGAAAGGGGTTTTTGGACATTAATGAAAATCCGAATAGACCCGTCACTGCAACACCTAACCTGATTTTAACATCGGGTCTAAATAGAACATCAGCCTTAGTTAGTACCACTTTAAATGAAATTGGATCGGTTTGGGCAGGGTATTGGGCTCCAGCAACCGATTATTTATGGTATATCAACAATAAGCAGTATAACGTAACGCCTAACTTCGGTACGGCAGTTTTTGAAACGTCATTTGATATCCTAAGTGATTTCCAAGCGGTTCAAGATGCTGCAGTAGCAGCAAACATGAACTATTACCAAGGTATTGCAGGTATCATGAAGGCCTACCACTTCCAAAATTTAGTGGATGCCTATAATAATGTGCCATATACCGAAGCATTGAAAAACACGCAGAACATCCGTCCCAAATATGATGAAGGTCAGGCAATCTATGATGATTTGATCAAACAATTGGATGCAGCTATTGCGTTGATCAAATCTGCTCCTGAAACAGAAGCTAAACCTCAGGGAGAAGATATCTATTTTGCAGGAAACATGACAAACTGGATCAAGTTTGCCAATACGCTGAAATTACGTATCCTATTGCGTCAATCGGAAATACCTGGAAAAGACGCGACCATCAAAGCCGAGATTGCGAAAATCGTGTCAGAAGGTTCTGGTTTTAGTGATGCAGGAGTGTATGGTCAGCCGGGGTACACCTCTTCAGCAACTAAAATGAACCCATTCTGGGAAGGCTATTATGCCAATTCCGCTGGGTCGGCTACCAGTAACTATAAGGCGACTAGACCTACAAAATACATTGTCAACAATTATTTGTCAAATAATGACCCACGTATTGATCAAATGTACCTGAAGGTCTCTGGAGCATTTAAAGGTATTGAATTAGGAAGAAATACCGGAGACTCAGAAGCGGCTTTATATAAGTCATCAGTTACTTCTGCATTTCTTACCAATGGTGGGATACTAAAAAGCGCAACCCAAAAAGCTGTCATTATGTTGCCTTCTGAAAGTCTGTTCTTACAGGCTGAAGCAGTGGCAAGAGGATGGATGACGGGTGATGCAAAAGCATTGTACAACAAAGCCATTGAAGAATCCTTTGTTTTCTTAGGGGTGCCTGATGCAGCTGCAGCTGCTGCAACCTATGCTGGACAGGCAATCAATAAAGTAGGATATGATGCCTCTACCAATAAAGTGGAAGCCATTATATACCAAAAATGGTTGGCATTGAACAGTGTCAGTGGTTGGGAAGCATGGACAGAATTTAGACGTACTAAATTCCCTACGGACAACCCGCTTTCGTTGAACGCTATTAAGCCTATCCATCCTAAAAGATTAGTTTACCCTTCTTCTGAATATGGTAGAAACGGGGATGAAGTAGAAAAACAAGGAGATATCGATACATTCACTTCCAAGATTTTCTGGGATACTAAATAGAGATAACTCTTGAAAATTAATGGATTAAGGCCGACAAGTTCAATTGTCGGCCTTTTTTGTAAATCCCCATTTTTAAATGAATATTTCCTGTCAAATTTTAAAATTTTCCAAATAATGCATAATTGTTACAATTACGATTTAATCCATTTTCTACAACCGTCTAATTGAGTTTATGAAAATCATTTTGTTGACGATATAAAATTCTGTGTTACATTATTTAGCTGTTTTAGAAGTTGTTTTTTGAAAAAAAAATTGAATTAAAATTTTGCTAATATAACGTTATACGTTATTTAATACTTCTTGCATTAACACCATCCTATCCTTAAAAAATAATTCACGTTTTAATAATATTCAAGTAATATTCAATCCTCTGAAAAACAGAAAGATAATAGCTGATTTTATTCCACTTTTTAGTATTATGTTTATCATTTTTTGCCATTTTTTTATTAAATATAATCTGCACATTAAAAAAATTATATAGCAAAATAAAATAGGTTGAATTAGCAACTTTTTAGAGGATAGTTTTATCAAGATTTGAATTAACAGCGCATTAATTTGTTGTTTTTTTAAACAAAGGCTATATTTGACAATTGTTTAACAAAATTTAACAGTCTCTGTTTTAAAATTTTTAATTATTAAAAAACTTTATGAAACACAAATTACTCAGCTTAATTTTTGTGTTAACATGCCTTATTGGGGTAGCGTTTGCACAAAATCGTCAAGTGAGTGGTAAAGTGACATCTGAAGCAGATGGAACACCGCTTGGCGGAGTATCAGTAAATTTGGTCGGCACAAGTACGGCTACACAAACTGATGCTTCAGGAAACTACAGCATTTCTGTTGGGGAAAATGCTACACTTAACTTTTCGTATGTTGGTTACACCAGCAAACGTGTTGCGGTAGGTACTCAAACTACCATTAACGTTTCTTTGACAGGTTCAGACCAAGAATTGGATGAGATTTTGGTTGTTGCTTATGGTACAGCTAAAAAATCATCGTTTACAGGATCTGCTTCGACCGTTAAGTCAGATGTTATTGAAAACCGTTCCATCTCAAGTATTACAAAAGCATTAGATGGTGCAGCTCCAGGTGTGGTTTCTACCTTAGGTACTGGTCAGCCAGGTTCAAATGCAACAGTGCGTGTTCGTGGTTTCGGATCAATCAATGCTTCTTCAAATCCTTTATATGTTGTTGATGGTATTCCTTTCGATGGCGATTTGAACTCGATCAACCCTAATGATGTGGAAAGTTTAACCATCTTGAAAGATGCAGCAGCATCTACTCTTTATGGTTCTAGAGCAGCGAATGGGGTGGTGATGATCACAACAAAATCTGGTAAGAATACGAATGGTAAAATCAACATTAACTTCAAAGCGAATGTAGGTGTAAACTCGAGAGCAGTTGGAAGATATGATGTGATGAATTCACAAGAATATCTTGAAACTGTATTCCAATCCTATAAAAACCGTGAAATCTTTTTGTTAGGCGTTCCTGAATCTGAAGCGGGACAAAATGCGGTAAACAAAATGAAAGGTACTGTAGATCCAATTTTTGGTCTTAACGAGCAATATAACCCATATAATGTTCCTGTTGATCAATTATTCGATCTAGCTACTGGAAAAATCAATCCTAATGCTTCTTTGAAATGGGAAGATAACTGGTTAGACGAGGTAATGGCAAACAATCCTGTTCGTCAAGAATATCAATTTGATGCTTCTGGTGGTTCCGATAAGTTTAAAGCGATGGCATCCATGAACTACTTGAAAGACCAAGGCTTATTGAAAACTACGGCTTTTGATCGTTATTCTGGTCGCTTGAACAACGAATTCACACCTGTTGATTGGTTTAAAGCTTCTTTGAGTGGTAATTTCTCCAAAACATCATCAAATATGTTGAATGCTACAGGTTCATCAACTTCGAACGTATGGTATTCTGCTGAGCAAATGGCTCCAATCTATCCGATCTGGGAACGTGATGCTGATGGTGGATATGTTTTGGATGCAGATGGTGAGCGTTTATTTGATTATGGCCCGAACCGTGCTTCAGGAGCGCAACAAAAATTCAATTCCATTGCCGTATTATACGATGATAGATATTTTGACTTCCGCGATAATGCTGGAGTTCGTAGTACCATCGAATTCAATACAAGAGATGAAAAATATGGTGCTTTCCAAGGTTTTGCTTTAGCATTCAACTTAGGAACAGACTATGTTTCTAATGCATATACCTATTATTACAACCCTTATTTCGGTAATGCGGCAGGATCTGGACGTTTGAATAAGGAATGGACTAAAACATTCTCTTATACTTTCAACCAGTTATTGACGTATAACCGTTCTTTCGGACTACATAACGTGGATGCCTTGATTGGACATGAAAGCTATGCTTTTAAATTCAATTTATTATCTGGTCAAAAAACAGGTTTCCCTTTTGGTGGAATCTTTGAATTGGCTCCAGGTTCTTCTATTACAGGATCTGACTCTTACGAGAATAACGAAACGCTTGAGTCTTATTTCTCCAGAGTACAATACGATTATAACAACAAATACTTCCTTTCTGGTAGTTTCCGTACAGATGGTTCTTCTCGTTTTCATGAAGATATCAGATGGGGTAACTTCTGGTCATTAGGTGGTGCTTGGAAAATTTCTGAAGAAGAATTCTTACAAGGAAATGATTGGATCAACAGCTTAACCCTTAAGAGTAGCTATGGTGAGCAAGGTAACAATGGTTTGTTAACTGCATCTGGATCTCAAGCATATTATGCTTGGCAAGCTTTCTACGACCTAACTTACAACAATGGTAACAGCAATGGTGCTGGAGTGGTGTCCGTAGAAAACAAGAAAACTTCTTGGGAGAAAAACAGAAACTTTAACGTTGGTTTTGATGGACGTTTCTTAAACGACCGTTTAACCGTGACTTTCGATTGGTTCTCCAGAAAAACTTCCGATATGTTATTAAACCGTCCATTAGCCCTTTCTTTAGGATTTGATGGTTATTTTGATAATATCGGTGATATGGAAAACAAAGGTTTTGACTTATCGATCGGATATGATATTTTGAAAGACAATGGCGTGTTGTGGAATGTGACTGCAATGGGTTCAAAAATCAATAACAAAGTCATCAAATTAACGGATGAAAATAAAGAGATCATCGGTGGTTCTTCTATTATTCGTGAAGGTGAAGCGATCAACTCATTCTATATGGCTAGAAGTGCAGGTGTTGATCCAGCAACAGGTAGCCAATTATACTGGGTATACGACAATAAAGCTGACGAAGCAGACTTAAGCAAGCACTACATCTCTAGTGATAAAAACAAAGCTGCAGCAAGCCGTATCATCCAAGGTAACCGTATCCCGAAAATCAGTGGTTCATTGTCAACCAATGTAGCTTACAAAAACTTTGATTTCTCTATGATGACGACCTATTCAATTGGTGGTAAAATCTACGATGTAATCGGTTACAACTACTACAACCCATTGTATATTGGTAACAATTTCTCTCGTGAGATCTTGAGAGCTTGGAAACAACCAGGAGATATCACAGATGTTCCTCGTGTACAAAAAGAAGATACGCATACCTTAACTGACAGAGCGTTGGTAGATGCATCTTATTTTGCTATCAAAAACATTTCTATCGGTTATACTTTTGGATTTGAACGTTTCGGTCTGAAATCATTAAGAGTATTCGCACAAGGTGATAACTTGGCCATCTTCTCAGCACGTAAAGGTCTGAATCCACAATACAACTTTACTGGTACAACAGATTATTCTTATTCACCGAATAAAACAATTGCTGCCGGAGTAAATGTTAAATTTTAATATTTAATTGAAGATAATCATGAAAAAATTAATATATGCTTCTATTATTTCTTTAGCATTAGGTATGACCTCATGTAAAAAGGATTTCTTAGAAACAAGCCCTACCGATAGAATTGATGCGCCAACTATGTTGGAAAATGCTGATGGTGCACAGGTTGCCATGAACGGTATCTATCGTATGTTATACCTTAGTGGTTGGTCTACTGGTAATACAGACCAGAACTTTGGTATCATGTCTACCAAATTGTATACTTCTCTAATGGGAGAGGATATGGTTCAGGACGCGCAAGGAAACGGATGGTTCTATTTTGACTATAAATTCGATGTTCGTAGTCGTTACACAGCTACTACTTGGAGATCGTATGCAACTTGGAACTTCTATTACACCTTGATCAGTAATGCGAACTATATCCTAGCAGCGGAAACCACCGTAACAGGTGATGCTGATAAAATTGAGAATGTGATGGCTCAAGCACGTGCTATTCGTGCGTACGCTTATTTCCAATTGATCCAAGCATTCCAACAGACTTACAAAGGCCATGAATCTGCTCCAGGTGTACCTTTGTATACTGAACCTACTACTTCTTCTTCTCAAGGAGCTGGTAGAGGTACCGTGGAAGAAGTTTACACGCAAATCAATAAAGATTTGGATGATGCCATTACCGCTTTCGCGAAGAATAAAGGATTGCAGTTGCAAAAAACCAATATCGATTATTATTTAGCTAATGCGATCAAAGCAAATGTTTCTTTGGTTCAGAACAAATGGGATGATGCAGCTAAATACGCTGAGGAAGCTTTAACAAAACCAGGTTTGGCGATGATCTCTGGTGATGATCTATTATCAGGTTTCAATAATACCGGTTTGAAAAATGTACTTTGGGGCGCTGAAATCATTGCGGATCAAGCAACTGTCTATGCTTCATTTTTCTCCCATATGGATGCTTCTGCAGATCGCTATGCAGCATCTTCACGTAAATGTATTTACAACTGGTTGTATGATCAGATCCCTGCTTCCGATATTCGTAAGCAATGGTGGAATAATCAAACTGATGGAGGTGAGGCAGAAACAAAACCTTATAACCAAGTAAAATTCAGATATGCTGATAAAGCGTCTGATTTGGGAGATTATATCTTCATGCGTGCAGAAGAAATGCAATTGGTAAAAGCAGAGGCTTTAGCAAATGCTGGACGTTTAGCGGAAGCAAAAACAGCGCTTGAAGATTTGTTGAAACTAAGAAACCCATCTGGTTACCAAGCTATGTTAGCGAATGTGACCATGTCTAAAGACTTGACCATGGGATCTATCGGAGCTCCAAGAACGTTGATGGACCACATTATTCTTCAAAGACGTATTGAACTTTGGGGTGAAGCAGAACGTGCATTCGATATCTTACGTTTAAAAACTGGATTTGATAGAAAAGCAGGAAATACCAACCACTCTTTCTTCGTAAACTGGAATACATTAGAACCAGCGAATAAAGAAATGATCTTGACCATTCCTCAAAAGGAATTTGATGGTAATAAAAGTTTGGATGCTACAAAGGATCAAAACCCAATGTAATTATATAATTTGAATAAAATGAAAAAGAATATATTAAACGCTTTAGGGGTCTTTGCTCTTGTGTTAAGCATGACTTCTTGTGACAAAACAGAGGGACCTTTGTACCAAGGACCTGAAGACAAAATCAGCTTCATGAGTGGTACTACAAGTCTTGCAATGGAATCTGGTGTGTTGGAAATCCCTGTTGGACGTACTTCAACAGCTGGCGACCTTTCTGTTCCTGTTACCCTTACAGCAACTGGAGCAGGATATACAGACGTGTTCCAAGTGGCTGGTCCAGTTGAATTCAAAGCAGGTGAAGGTAAAGCTTATGCTAAAATCAATTACGGAGATTTCTCTAAAATTGACCCTAGTACCCTATCTGTTTCTGCAGTAGGAACGGATGTTAGGGCTGGTTTGGCTTTCCCGATCTCTCTTAATATTGATGATAAAAACATCAGCTATAGCAATATCAAGAAAATCAATATCAATGCTTCCAACATTTTGACTTTTGAAGATTTAGGTACTACTAAATTGGATTCTAAAGGAGGATGGGAAGGCGCTGTATTGGATGTTAAGATTCAAAAAGCACAAGGTGCGAATGTGTATAAAGTGGTTAACCCATTTGGTGGTGGTAGCTTTGCATTCATGATTAAATCCGATGGTAAAACCTTGACTTTCCCTAACCAAGTTATCTATAACCATCCTGATTATGGACCGGTTTCTATGACGAATGTTACAGGTACGGTATCTGGAAAAACAGTGACTATTAATGTTGCTGGTTACAATGTATCTGCTGGATCCTTTGGTTCTGGTGTGGAAATAATAACATTACCATAAAGAAAAACTAATAATAGTTTGAGTTTAAAATAAGAAGCTGCCCATTTGGGCAGCTTTTTGCGTTCTTACTGAAACCATACTGAAAGCATGGTGAAAGTATGTAAAATGTATGTTGAGCATATTAAAACATGCTTTACGCATGCTTTAGCCCTATTTTTTCAACGAAAACAGCCTTTTACCATAGAAAAACACCACATTTTTCAGGTTATAATACATCAAAAGAATTTTAGAAAATTACCTATTCGCTAAGATACTCAGTTCCTGTGCTACCCTTCCAGCTAGCACCCCAAAAGCTGCTGCCACAGGATCATCGCCATCCAAGGCTACCGGAAAACCGTTGTCTCCAGCATCCGATACCGATTTCACCAAGGGGATCTCTCCCAAGAAAGGCACCTGATTATCTGCCGCCAAACGTTTTCCTCCATCCTTACCAAAGATGTAGTATTTATTTTCCGGCAATTCTGCAGGCGTGAAATAGGCCATGTTCTCTACCACACCAATAATAGGCACCTGAACACCTTCCATCTGGTACATCGCCATGCCCTTGATCGCATCCGCTAATGCGACCTGCTGTGGGGTTGTTACAATCACAGCGCCAGATATCGGGTAGTTTTGGGCTACGGTGATGTGAATATCTCCAGTGCCAGGAGGCATGTCTACGACCAGGTAATCCAAATCGCCCCAATCCGTATCATTGAACAATTGCTTGATGGCAGAAGTCGCCATCGGTCCACGCCAAGGAATAGGTTGGTTCGGATCTGTAAAAAATCCGATGGACAATAATTTCAAACCAAATCGTTCGATAGGAACGATCTTGTTCTTTCCATCTGGAGTCTGTGTTGATTCGGGGCGAGCATGCTCTACACCAAACATCATAGGGACCGAAGGACCATAGATATCCGCATCCAACAGGCCTGTCTTTGCGCCCGAATTGGCCAAGGCAATCGCCAGATTGGCTGCCACGGTAGATTTACCAACACCACCTTTTCCAGAAGATACCAAAACAATGTTCTTAATGTTTTTTAACTGCGCTGTTTCTACCGCTTTAACACGGGCGGTCATATTGATCTCCACTTCGACTTCCTTGGAAACAAAAAGAGCAATCGCATTCTTGCAGGCATGTTCAATATGGCCCTTCATCGGGCATGCTGGAGTGGTCAACACCACATCAAATTTTATCTTATTAGGGAGGATTTCAATGTTCTCAATCATGTTGAGGGTAACCAGGTCTTTCTTTAAATCCGGTTCTTCCACATGACTTAAGGCATCAAGGATCTGTTGTTTCGTAATCATGAGTAAATATTAAGAATTACAAAACTAACTAAACCTACTCAATATCATGTCATCAAGATGTTTTTAATGTTTTTTACCTATTTTTATCAAAATTCAAGGTACGATATAGACGATATGACGGCAAATAATAACAAGTCCTTTCCAGCTTTCGGTTTTGTGAAGAAGAAGTGGTTTATCATTAGTGTTAGTGTTGTACTGGTTGTTTTATTGGTTGGTTTGATATGGGGGCTTTCCGTTCGGGGGGCCATGTTGGATAAGGCGGTAGGGAAAGTCAAACAGAAACTGAAGGACGATTACCAATTGAATTTTGAGGTGGGGGATTATCAATTCTCCGGACTGACTTCGGTGGATTTCAACCGCATCAAAGTAGTTCCAGATTCTGCTGAACAATTGGCAGCCATAGATAAATTTGAAGTTTCGGTTAAGGTATTTCCACTGTTGTTCGGGGATATCCGTATTGCCAATATGGAGTTGGTAAACGCAGATATTAGCCTGGTCAAGAAAGATAGTACTTCAAATTATGATTTTCTGTTCCGTAAAAAGGTAGATAAAGATAGCACGGATAAAAAAGAGGATGTCCGGACATTGGCAGAACGAGTAGACCATCTCTTTCAACAGGTTTTCGACAAGGTGCCTACCAACATGAGCTTGGAGAACGTCAGCCTTTCCTATACAGATAGCAGCTCTACCCAAGAAGTTCATATACCGAAAGGAGAAATCGATAATGGCGATTACAATATCGATGTTTTCTTGAACGACCAAGAAGCAAAATGGAATTTTGCAGGGAATGTTAATCCGGGCAAACAGACTTTAAGTGTTAAGGTATCCACCGAGAATAAGGGGGTTGAAGTTCCATTCATTGCCCAAAAATATGGTCTGCATGTGAGTTTCAATGAGCTTTCCTTCCACCTGGACGATGTTTCCCGTAAAGGGAAAGATTACTTGCAGGTCGTAGGTGGTTGGGACACGAAAAACCTGAAGGTATTCCATCGCCGTTTATCCTTGGAGCCTGTGCTATTACCGGCAGGTGCCGCCGATGGTGGGATCCTGATTTCGGAAAATACGGCCGAGCTGATGCCGGGAACCAAGGTGAAAGTGAAAGATTTTGAATTTGAACCGCATGCCAAATTTACGCGCAAGCCCAAGAAAATATTAGGATTGGCCGTACATACGGGTAGTTTTAAGGCGCAGCATTTCTTTGATGCCCTACCAGTGGGATTGTTTGAAAACCTGGATGGTATCCAAGTGGATGGCAATATTCAATATGACATGGATTTTGAAGTGGACCTGGATGATCCAGATAATTTGAGCTTCAGTTCCAAGATCGATGATTCCCAGCTGAAAGTCGTTAAATGGGGCAAGGCAGATATCGCCGCCCTGAATGGACCTTTTGTGTATGAAGCTTTTGAGGATAGTGTGAAAATGCGTGATATTATGCTGGATGCTACCAATCCTAATTTTACACCGCTTAATCAAATTGCACCTATCCTGAAGAAAACTGTCCTGAATACCGAAGATCCATTTTTCTATAAACATAACGGCTTTGAATTGGAAGCTTTCCAGCTATCCTTGGTGACCAATATCAAAGAGAAAAAATTCAAAAGAGGGGCAAGTACCATCTCCATGCAGTTGGTGAAGAATCTTTACCTCAACCGTAATAAGACCATGATGCGTAAGTTTGAGGAGATCCTGATGGTTTGGTTGATGGAACAATCCAAACAAGTGAGTAAGGACCGCTTGTTCGAGATTTACCTGAATGTAATCGAATGGGGTAAAAATGTGTATGGGATTGCCGAGGCATCCAAATACTATTTTGGTAAGACACCCGCAGAATTGACCATAGGCGAGAGTCTTTACCTATCGAGCATTATCCCGAGACCAAAAACAGGACTTTCGTCCTTTGATTATACCGGTCACCTGAAACCTTGGGTGCTGAAGCATTTCAATACCTATGGCTACATCATGACCAAAATGGACCAGTTGCATGATGAAAATGTGCCTGCAAACTATGGTTTCTACCAGGTTCAGTTGCAGCCCAATCTACGACCTCCACGTCCGGCTGGGGTGGTGGATACCAGCGCAAGCAGCGAGAGCATCCATGATATGGCCGATGAGATGGATAGGGAAGAGGAGCTACGTAAAAAATTATTGGAAAAACTTTTTGGTAAACAGCCACAACAAGAAGAAAACTAAGCATGAAAAATATCAGTATAGACGATTTGCATTTTGAGCTGATGCTCGATTATGAACAGATCCAGAAAAGGATCCGCTTGATAGGTATTGACATGAACCTTCGGTATGAGGATAAACACCCTGTTTTCATCGGCGTGCTGAACGGCTGTTTTATGTTCATGGCAGACCTGATGAAGCAGATCCATATTCCCTGCGAGATGTCCTTTGTTAAGCTGGCCTCCTATGAAGGAACGAGCCAAGGATCGGTACACGAACTGATCGGGGTAGGGATGTCCTTGGAAGGTAGGCATGTGGTGATCGTGGAAGATATCGTCGATACTGGTAATTCCCTGGTGCATACCATTGAAGCCTTGGAGAAACTGGGCGTGGCCAGTATAGCGGTTGCCACCCTTTTGCTAAAGCCCGAGTGCCTTTTATACAGCTTCGACAACATCATGTATGTTGGATTTGAGATCGAAAAGGAATTTGTTGTAGGGTATGGTCTAGATTACAATGGACAATGTCGCAACCTGCAGAATATCTACCGTAATATAGACCCTCCAGCTACGATCGGAATGAACAGCTAAGCAGATGGTCGTTGACCATGCCTACTGCTTGCATGTAAGCATAACAGGTGGTGGAACCGAAGAATTTCATTCCCCTTTTTTTCAGGTCCTTGGATATGGCATCGGAGATGGCAGTCGTCGTAGGTGCGCCTTTTAGTGTTTCTAACTGATTGATGATGGGTTCCTGGTTGGGCATGAAACTATACAGGTAATTGTAGAAACTCCCGAACTCTTTTTGGATCGCCATGAATATTTTTGCATTGTTGATGCTGCTGTTGATCTTTCCACGATTACGGATCACTCCAGGATCCTGTAATATCCGTTCTACATCCTCCTCCGTAAATTCAGCGACCTTATGGTAGTCGAAATTCGCAAATGCGTTTCTATAGCCTTCCCTTTTACGCAAAATGGTGATCCAGCTCAAACCTGCCTGTGCCGATTCCAGGATCAGGAATTCGAATAAGGTGGCATCATCTTTTACCACTTTCCCCCATTCCTCATCATGGTACTTTTGGTAAAGGCTGTCTTCGCCGCACCAGCCACATCTAATAATTTTATCCTCAGCCATATTTTCAATTTCTAAACCCATTATTTTGTTCTAACTTTACGAATTCATGAAACAATCGCTCGCATTAAGTCTATTTGTGTTTATCCTCAGTTGGATTTTCCAACCACATGCGCAGGCTTTTGTTCAAGTGCCGTTGCAGGATAGCATCCAAGCTGTTGATAGTGTAGCCATTCGAGATTCTATAGCACGAACTGCTTTTTACAATAGCCTGGATAATGAGCTTAAATATAGTGAAATCATCGTTCATCCAAAGCAGGAGGTCAATTTTGCGAAGGAATATGTAGCGGCCATCTACAAGCAGGGTAGACATGATCTTCTTTTTGGTATGGATACCGGGGGGTTGGACCAATCGGATACCTCCGTGCATATGGGAGGGAAGAAACATGATCGACCAATATGGGTGATTTTCGTGGTCGGTTTTCTTTTCCTGATCTTGGCCGTTCTGCGGATCGTATTTCCGGTGGAACTGAAGATCATCGTGGATGCCTATTACAAAGAAAGGCTGTTGCAACAGGTAAGTAAGGAGGATAACCTCGCCACCTCTTGGCCCTATATCTTTTTATATGTCGTGTTCAGTTTATCCCTTGGTCTGTTTGTCTGTATCCTGGTGTCGAGCTTCAGCGACAAAAACTATTTAAGCTTCGAGAATTTTATCAAAAATTCGGCATTTGTGGCCATACTTTTTATTGCCAAGATATTATTAATACGTTTTGTTTCTTTTATCTTTTTGTTAGATAAGATTGTTAGAGAATACATTGCGGTGCTGTATCTGGTATACTTTAACAGTATGTTTTTTCTCATGCCATTCCTCTTAACGGTAGTATTTGTACCTGTTTCTTACTTTTCTACCATTGCGATTATCTATGTGATTTTGGTGATTCTGCTATTCTCTTACCGCTTTTTGAGAACGGCTTTTCACTTGTTTGGGAATTTCCAGTTTTCAATATTTTATTTAATTCTTTATCTTTGCAGTCTCGAACTCGCACCTATTTTAATATTAGTGAGGGCGCTAAGTAATTAAGACAGTATTTATGCAGATTGATGTAGAAAGAGCAAAAAAAGTAAAGAGCATACTTGTTACTTTACCAAAACCAGAAAATGACAAATCTCCCTACTTCACGCTAGCCGAGAAATATAACCTGAAATTGGATTTCAGAGGTTTTATTCATGTCGAAGGCGTTTCCGCGAAGGATGTCAGAAAAGAACGCATTAATTTTGCAGACCACACCGCAGTGATCTTCACCAGCAAGAATGCGGTGGATCATTTCTTCCGTGTATGTGAGGAAATGCGTTATGAGGTTTCTGCAGAGATGAAATATTTCTGTATCTCTGAAACTATCGCACTTTATCTTCAGAAATATATCCAATACCGTAAACGTAAGATTTTCTTCGGAAAACAAACGGCCAAGGATCTGGAAGATGTGCTTAAGAAACACAACAAAGAGAAGTTCCTTTTCCCATGTTCCGATATGGCGAATGAGGAAACACAAGCTTGGTTGAAAGAGAATGGTTATGATTTTACCCCAGCGGTTTTGTTCCGTACGGTGATTTCGGATATCAAGGATCTGAAGGATGTTTTTTATGATATCATTGTGTTTTTTAGCCCGACCAGTGTGCAGTCTTTGTACGAGAACTTCCCTGATTTTGTGCAGAATAATACGAGGATCGCAGCTTTTGGATCCAGTACACAACAAGCTTTATTGGAACATGATCTGATCTTGGATATCCCAGCCCCAACGCCGGTAGCTCCAAGTATGACCATGGCTATTGAGCAGTATATTAAACAGGTTAATAAATAGTATTTTTTTCGTCATTGCGAGGCTCTGCGTCATTGCGAGGAGGCACGACGAAGCAATCTTCCCGCATGTCATGCTGAGCGCAGTCGAAGCATCTGTTCGTTTATACCCGATCAGATCCTTCGACTACGCTCAGGATGACATGGACTACGCTCAGGATGACAAAGTCCAAAGATTGCTTCGTTCCTCGCAATGACGTTTTAGTTCCTCGCAATGACGCGTAAAACGCAATTCCGTTTTAATCCATCACAACGACCTCTTTTTCCCACCTTTCTTGTCAGAAATTTGACAGAAGTCATTTTTTAAGAATAAAATTCTAATTAATTTGCTGATATTTCGAATTAATATGTGCCCGCATACCCTCAGGTACATTTATTGTAGGAATATTTTTTTTAAGTTTGCATATATACAAAAAAGGTAATCTAGTGAAATTAAAACCTGTAAATAGCATCTCTGGCGTTGCTCCGAAGGACTTCATTAAAGACTACTTGAATAAGAGTCAACCGGTTATCATCAAGGATTTCATCAGCAAAGAGTGTCCTTGTTGGTCGAAATGGAGTTATGAGTATTTCAAGGAAATAGCGGGCAATGAACAAATCGACGTATATGGTCGTGAAGAAGAGTCTCAGAACCATGCTGCGAGTCCACCTGTTGGGCGTATGAGTTTTGGTGATTACTTAGATCTCATAAGAAAAGAACCAACAGAATTACGTTTGTTCCTGTTCAATTTGATGAAGATCAGACCTGAATTAAAAAAGGATGTGATCTTTAACGATGTAACGGGCGGTAAAGTACTTCAATGGCTACCCTATATGTTTTTTGGAGGTGAAGGATCTGCTACGCGGAACCACTTTGATATCGATATGTCGCATGTGTTTATTTCCCAATTCCAGGGAAGCAAGCGCATTTGGTTGTTTCCAAACGACCAGTCTGACCTGATGTACAAACTGCCATATAATTTCCATAGCATTGCCAACCTGAAAAACAGTTCGACCAGTGATTATCCAGGATTGGAATTCCTGGACGGATACGAAGCGGTGATCCACCCGGGAGAAACCTTATACATGCCGGCAGGATGGTGGCATTATATCCAATATGAAACGGAGGGTTATTCCATTTCGGTTCGCGCATTGGCCAATAGTATTTCGGAGAAATTGAAGGGAGCAAGAAATCTCTTTATTACCAGACATTTTGATGATACCATGCGTAAGATCTTCAAGGATAAATGGTTCGATTACAAGATCAATACAGCGAAGAAAAGAGCAAATAAAGCGATGAAACGCTATAAAAAATAAAGCGGTATGAATCGCTCAGAAGCAAGGCATTAAAAGAAAATGGGTCCATTGATTAATGGGCCCATTTTTATGTTTATTGAAAAATCCTTTATCTTATTCCATGTTGAAGGTTAAGGCTTTACGATTACCCATCCTTCTGCACCTCGGATCACCAATTCGCCATTCCCACTAGGTACATAGGCAATGAAATCATACAATTGATGCTTTTCCAAGCCTCTTTCCTGCAGGGAATTGGTACATTGGGCAACAATCACCCCCTTTTCGATCAGCTTTTTCAGGTCTTCCTGGTAAGCAGAGTTTTTCAACATTACTTCCGTACCTCCCGAAAAAGTGATCAATTCTACTTCCACCTTTCCTTTTAACCTGGAATCATTCAATAGATTGTTGATGTTCCTAAAAGCTTTTTTAACGATATCCGGGTTGTTGCTGTCCAATTGATAAATGGCTTTGTAATTTTTTTGGAGAGCTTTTGCTCCCGTAAACTTGACATTTTCAAGGAGTTTATTTCCATTGGGTTGTTGCTGAGCTTGGACGCTCAAACTGATTAGCAAAATACTGGTAATTAATAGTAAATATCTCATGTTATCGGATCTTAATATATGTTGTTCTAAATATCATCTTATTCTTCTTCAATGCTTTCCTTTACGCTGTATTTGTAGAATAGGGTATAAGGATCGGATGGATAGACTTGGGCATCCGGATCATGCTTAAAAGGGATCTCCCTGTTGAACAATTCTTCCAACGTTTTCCTTAAAAACCCTACAAAATCTCCTTTCATCTCTTCCAGAAAATAATCTGAAAAGACCATGCTGCCGCTGTTGTTCCGGAATAACGTGCCATCTTCCCGCATTCTTCTTGCCACATATAAATGAGGTTCCAACCCTTTGAGACCAGTTACCTGCTCGTATACAAAGGCATAGAAAAGTGTCTGCAACAAAGCCTTATTTTCCGTGTCTTTGGCAAAAACCTTTTCAGGTTTGGTAAATAGGATCTTATCCCCTCCGGTTTTGTAGTCTACAATCCTTGTCTTCAGCTGTCCATCCTTATCCACCACTTCATCCACGCGGTCGATGATCCCGTAGAGCCTCAACTTTTCCGGCTGACCATCCAGCAGGATTTCAAAGTCCAGTTTATAATCCTCTTCATTCTCCAATTCGATGATCCGGATGGCATCATAATTTGCCATATCATATTCCAGGTACATCCGGATATAGGCGGATGAAATTTTGTGCATGATCCGCTGAAGACTGTTCAGGTCATCGATATTGCTGACCTCCAATTTATATTCCGAAGCAATTTCCTGAAGAACCAGTTGGTCTACTAATCCTAATTTATCCTTAAGCGTTTCAGTTGGCGTGAAATCGGGATTCCCTTTAAGTGGAAGATACAGTAGCTCCATACTTTTATGGATGATGGATCCGAGGTTGTTCATTTCAAATTCCTGTGAAATGGAAGGAGGTTCCTTGATCTCGGCCACATACTTGAGAAAGAACTGCAAGGGCGATTGCAGGTAGGTCGTAAATGCAGACGCTGAAAGTTGTTTTTTGTTGATGATATAGGTCTGGTACAATTTATCCCATATTTCGTCCTTTTTTTCTACGATCAGTTCGTCCGGTTGGACCGGGAAAAGCAGTGGTTGTTGCTGCGTCTTTTTGATGAACTGAAACTGGGTTTCAAATTCCATCTGTTTGATGAACCGACTTTCTTCCCCTGTACTGCTTTCATCGACAATTCCATTATAGAACAGGTGCATCCCTTGGGAATACTGGAAGTGTCGATAGAATAGATAGGCTGATAAAGCATCCTGATTTTCCAGTACGGGTAAACCATAGGCTTTACGAAGGTTATTCGGAAGAAAGGTAGCCGCACTGGAGGTCTTTGGTAAGATGCCTTCATTCGCGCCTAACACATAGATGTTATCGAAATTTAAACAACGGCTTTCCAATAGTCCCATGATCTGGATGCCTTTTAGGGGATCTCCTTCGATAGCAGAATTGATCGGTGCGATCGCTTTTTTTACCAATCCGATCTGGAAGGATATGCTCAGGTTGCCCAATTTTTCAAATCCGGCCTGCAATTGGTTCAACACCTTGCGGGTTTCGATCAACAGATCGGATTCAATCAACTTGATCCTCCCTTGCAGCGCCATGGATTCTAATAGTGACCCGATCATTCGGTTGATCCCAGGAATGACCCCTTGCTGATCTTGGATAGGTTCAAAAAAATACGGGATGGCCGAAGTTGAAATATCGATTTCATTTATCGGGACCTCAAACTGTTGTTTATCAGCGATCTCTTTTTGGATCTTCTGCTTGGCAAAAGTTTCCATCTTGGTCATCGGATGGGAAAGGAAAGTTTCTAACCCTTGGTAAGGGATTTTTTCCTTTTTCTGATGGGAGATGGCCAATTGGGTTTCACACCACAGATCGATCAGTCCATAGAGTGGCGATTGGATAAGGGGATAACCCGTCGTAATGTTGACTTCCAGGTCTGGCAAGCTCTGTAATAAAGGGACAAGCAGACTCTCATCGGCCAACAGAATAGCAGCAGACTTATCCGCAGGAAGACCTGCTGGAAAATCCGCTAACAAAACATCATGCAATAACTTCGTTTCGCTGTTCTTCCCCAAACATTGGTACAATTGCACTTCAGAAGTCCTATTTCCAATGATGTTGGGAATATCTCCCAATGCGTTCAGAAGCCCCGTACCCTGTATGTTCCTTCGGATAAATAGACCCGCCTCCTGCAGGTTGTCATCGATATAATGCGCATCCGCATCAAAATAGAATAAGGCTTGTCCTTCTTCCTGCCATTGTTTGAATAGTTGGGCCTCTGCGCGGTTCAAGGCATTGAAGCCGACGAATAGGACTTTTTGAAATTTCCTGTTGAAATCAGGTTTTTCCGCTTTTCCTTCCGCCAAGGCGCGATAGATCGTAGGATGATTGATCTGGTTTTCTTGGGCCATTTTTTCCTTGAACAGCCTATATAGCACAGGAAGCCTCTTCCAAAGTTTAAGGAAGCGTTGTTGTACGGCTGTATGGCCTTTGATGGAAAAGGATTGCCAGAATAATTTGATGAATTCCTGTTGCTCAGGCGTGAAATGCTGGAAAGCCAAGTCAATTTCCGTATTGTCGAAAAGGGTCATGTAGATCTGATCGATCGGAACAAGGTCATAATCCAATTGGGAAAAATCGCTCAATATGATCTCCGCAATGGGATAGAATTCCTCCAGGCTTTCCGGTTCCAGGCCTTCCTTTTTGAGCAGTTCATTGTGCAATTCGAACAGGTAAAAAAACTGACTTAATGAAGAGGCCAATGTTTTTGTGCTTGATTGGGAAAAGAATTCCTGGATGGTAAAAAACTGTGGCGACCAGATTGCCTGTCCGTAAACATCGACCAGATGTTTCTTCAGGTAGGTAATCGGTCTTTTATTGTTGAATACAATGGCAATATCGGAAATTTCCTTGCCGAATCTTGTCTGTATGTCTTCTGCTACTAAACGTAAAAATGGTTTTTCCATTCTTTTTAATTTACTTCTACTAATTCTTTTGATTTGGCGTAATATAAATAGCCTTTGACCGCTGGGTAACCTACATTTTTGAGGGCATCCATATAGGTTCCTACTTGGTATTTATGTTCGATATAATCGCCTTTGGTGAACTTAAAGTCCAATACAATGGTTTCTCCATCCTTGCTGAATACCTTGTCCGGACGTAGGGTTTTTCCTTCGGAGGTAATAATACTGGCTTCATTCCAAACCTTATAGTCCTGGGTTAGCCATTGGTTGATCTGGGGATGGTGCCATACTTCCTGGATCTCTTTCATCAGATCTGGACGGGCATGTTCTTCGATAATTCCCTCTTCGATAAATTGGCTGACCAAGTCCGCAATATCCTGCTCCTTTTCTACGGCTGAGATGATTTCATGGGCAAGGACCCCATACCTCGCCGCTTCCTCCATCATCAGGATGTTATTGATGCTCCGTTTGCTGGAACGATCCAGTGCCCTATCCAATTCCTTCGATATCGGGTAGTTCGTCAATGCCAGTTTATTTTCTTCCTGATCTTCGCCATCATCTTTCTTCAGAATGATTTCCTGGATGTTGACTTGGTTATCTTCCAAAGGAAAAATGGATTGTGGATCCATTAATGTTTGAAGCAATAGATCGCTGATGTATTCATTTTTGACTTCAAACCCATTCAATACGTTGGCCGATTTGGCATCGGCCTCCTTAAATTGGGGTGCTGAGATATATAAATGTTCTTTTGCCCTGGTGGTTGCCACATAGAAGGTGTTCAGGGCATCCATGTAGTTGAAGAGCATTTCCTCGAAATATTGCTTATAGAAAATGGATTTTCCTAAGGCGGCATTGTATTTTACAGGGATTTTTCCGAGCTCTTGGAAAGGGCTGTCCATTACATCGATCCAGAAATCGCCATTGTTCATGCCATCCAGATTCCAGGAACAGAACGGGATCATGACCACATCATAAGCCAATCCTTTGGATTTATGAATGGTGGTGACTTCGATGGCATCCAACTTTCCGTTTGCTGGTAGCACAGCCTTCTCACCGTCTTCGTCCCAGTATTCCAAAAACTGGAGGATACCCCGTTCACCCATGCTCGAAAACTGGGTAACCATATCTTTGAAGGCCAATAAATAGGGAAGGTGTATGCTGTTTTCTTTTCCAACCTGATAGATCTCGATCAGCTTCTCAGTCAGATGGACCAAAGGCATTTTCTGCAAGGCCACCCAATTTTCAATCAATTGCTGAGGAAGAACCCCATTCAAGGATTCGATCTGATTTGTCTTGAATGTTAACCAGGCTTTGGGATCGAAGGTAGATTTACCCATAGCCAATTGGTATAGGTAGGCCATATTGGCCAGATGGATAACATGTTTTTCCGATTGGAAAACCAGTGCGCGAAAGGTTTCTACCAAGAGATTTACGGCATGGTTGGATATCAGGGTCAATGCATCTCCAGAAATCACTTCGAATGCGAGCTGCTTTTCATTTTTAAAACGCATCAGTTCCTGGATCAGCAACCGCGCTTGGGCATTGCTGCGCAACAAGATCCCAATCTGTTTTGCTTGGTATCTACCACTGTTGATCCACTCGCCAATCTTTTGGCATAGGGAATCTACAGAAGCATCCATAACTTGGTTCTTTCTGAATCGCCCATGCTCAACCGGGAAATAATTGATTTCTATGGATCCCTGTGGGTTATCATCCCCCAAAAGATGTTCGGGAATCTGCTGCTCGGTATCTTGATAGGCCTTAATCAACATCTGATCGTTGCCTGTTTCTTGCCACCAAGCCCAGGAATCGCCGGAAAGACTCTCCAATACTTTATTGTTCAATACCTCCTGCAATAAGGAGGGGATTTTATCGAACAGGTAGTTATTCAGTTTGATGATGTTCGGCAGACTGCGGAAGTTGGTCTGCAGGGTGCCGTTATGGATAAACTGTTCAAGCTGTTGCGGCTGAAGATGGAAATTGTCGACCACCTGTTTTTCCACCTGTTGCAACAGTATCCGCCAATCGCCATTCCGCCATCGGTAGATGCTCTGTTTGACATCGCCTACGATCAGGTGCTCATTCAAGGTGCCTGTAGCATTGGCCAAGGCGTTCAACAATAAAGGGCTGTAGTTTTTCCATTGGATCCGGGAAGTATCCTGGAATTCATCGAATAGGAAATAATTGAACCGGTTACCGATCTTTTCCCAGATGAAGGTAGGATCCTGTTGGTCATCAATTCCGATTTTGTTCAGGAGAATCTGCGCATCAGAAATCAATTGCGCCCCATTTTCTTTCCGCCATTGACTAAGGAGATCACTCATCTCTTTTAATAAACGAAGGAAATATAGATTCCCCTGAACCGAATGATAGGCGATATAGGATGGGAAAATACCTCGTAATTCCATGAGGATATCCAAGGCAGGCTGCATGGCCTGTACCAAATCTGTACGGTAATTTTTATCTTGGTCAACAAATATTTTTTCTGGTTCTTGCACCAAGGTGTCATATTTCTGGAAGACCTTTTCATCAAGATCTGAAATGGAGAATTTATGGATATTTGGATTTACCTTGCTGGCCGAGACCAGCTTATTCCGTGACTTCTGCACAAGTTCGGACTCGTCTATGCCCAAACTACGGTAGCTTTGGTTGAACTGTTCAATGGCAGCGCTTAAGGCGTCTAGAAAGTTGCTGGTCTTTTCGGAGACCTCTTTGTTCAAGAGGTTGAAAATACGGTTGGAATCCGCAGAAAGTATGTATCCATCAAATTCCTGGAAATTTTCACTGAATATAAGACCGGCCAGACTCATCAATTGATTCCGATAGTTCCAATTTTCATTGTTTCCTATTTTTTGCTCCGCATAAGCAATGATCCATTCCAATAGTTCGGGTTTTTCATCCAAGAGCTGATTCAGCATGATGGTCAGATCCCGTTTTACCTTATTGGTGTTCATTTCGATGGCATATCCGGCATCCAGATTCAATTCATAGGTAAAGCTTCGGATGACTTTTTGGGAGAACCCATCGATGGTACTCACAGAGAAGTGGGAGTAATCGTGCAAGATCCTTCGGTATATACGTTGTGCTTTTTCCTGAAGGGCATGTGCATCCCATTGGGGATGTTCTTCCAATAATATCTGTCGGTAATCCTCGATTTTCCTAGCGGGATTTCCGGTTGCTAAGCCCTGCAACACGGAGAGGATCCTTTCCTTCATTTCCGCGGTTGCTTTGTTGGTAAAGGTTACAGCAAGTATTTCGCGGTAATTGCTTTCCTTGGCCAACAATAAAGATAGGTAATGGACGGTCAGGCTGAATGTCTTTCCGGAGCCTGCCGATGCTTTAACTATTTTTAGGGGTGCTTTTTCTTGCATAGGGTGTTGTGGATTAATGTGATGAATATAACGGTTTGCTTTTATTATTGGAAATAAGTTTTTATCTTTGCGTCCCTTCTTGCATGAAGCACGGGGGATATGTTGAATACATAAAATAAAAAAAACATGGCAACTAAAATCAGATTGCAAAGACATGGTAAAAAAGGAAAACCTTTTTACCACGTAGTAGTAGCAGATGCACGTGCTCCACGTGATGGTAAATTCATCGAGCGTATCGGTTCTTATAACCCGAACACTAACCCAGCAACTATCGTATTAGATTTCGAAAAAGCATTGGATTGGATGAATAAAGGTGCACAACCTACTGACACCGCTCGCGCTATCCTTTCTTACAAAGGTGTTTTGTACAAAAAGCACTTACAAGGTGGTGTGAAAAAAGGTGCGTTCGACGAAACTAAAGCAGAAGAACTTTTCAACAACTGGTTAGAAGGTAAAGGTGCTCAAATCGAAGGAAAAAAATCAGGTTTAGCAAAAACTAAAGAAGAAGCTAAAAAAGCTGCTTTAGCTGCTGAAGCGAAGAAAAAAGATGACAGAGCTGCTGCTATCGCTGCTAAAAACACTCCTGTTGCTGAAGAAACAACAGAAGAGGTTGCGGAAGAAGCTACTGAAAACACTGAAGAAACTGAAGGATAGTTCCTTAAAGCATTATTCAAATGAAAGCCGATCTACTTTAGATCGGCTTTTTTTGTATTTTTGTGGCTTAATTGAAAAAAAAATGAACATCGATCAATGTTTTTACATCGGATATATCAGTAAGACCCGCGGTCTGAAAGGGGAGGTCCAATTGTTTTTTGAGTTTGAGGATTATGCCGACCTGGATCTGGATGTCATCTTTGTAGAAATTGATAAGAAGTTGGTTCCTTATTTCGTGGATCAGGTCAAGTTGCACAATAACAGTACAGCCTACGCTTGGTTTGAGGATGTGGACCATATCGATAAGGCCCAACCGCTGGTGCGTAAGAAGATCTATCTCCCTAACGATAAAATGCCGGAAAGAGATCCGGATGATTTCCGATATTCCGATTTGATCGGCTATGTGGTGATCGATGAGAAGGATGGGGAGCTGGGAGAGATCTTGGATGTGCAGGAAATGCCGCAGCAGTTTATTGCCACGGTGGATATGGATGGACAAGAGGTGCTGTTTCCATTGAACGATGATCTGATCGTTGGTATGGATCCGGAAGAAGAAGTGATCGTAGTGAAACTTCCAGAAGGACTGATCGATCTGTACAGAAAACTATAATTGTTCTGGAAACCCTAACAGGTACAGGAACATTAAAATAATTTTTACTTTTCAGATTTTAAACCGATATTAGCGGTGCTTATAGAGAAAGGCAGAGGGACTAGACCCGCTGAAGCCTTAGCAACCTGACACTTGTCAAGGTGCTACATTCTACCTTTAACCAGGAAAGATAAGCTGATGAACCAGTACTCGCTGTGTTTTCTCTAAGCATTAATTTTAGTATATGAAGATTGTAGATCACATTAAAAATGCGAATGGCAAGACCTTGTATTCCTTTGAATTGCTTCCGCCAGCAAAAGGACAGGGGATACAGAGTATTTTCAAGACCATGGACGAATTGATGGAATTCAAACCTCCGTTTATTGATGTTACTTACCACCGGGAAGATTATCTCTATAAGCAACATTCCAACGGTTTATTGGAACGGGTGTCGTATAGAAAACGTCCCGGCACGGTGGCCATCTGTGCTGCAATCATGAGTAAATATAAAGTGGATGCGGTTCCGCATCTGATCTGTGGTGGTTTCACGAAGGAAGAGACAGAAAATGCCTTGATCGATCTTAACTTTTTAGGGATCGATAATGTATTGGTGTTACGTGGAGATGCGCGTAAGGGCGACTCTGATTTTATTCCTACACCAGAAGGACATGCCTATGCCATCGACCTGTTGGAGCAGGTAGCTGATATGAATCGCGGGCAATACCTGCATGAAGATATTGGGAGTTCCGAAAAAACTGATTTCTGTATAGGAGTGGCCGGTTATCCGGAAAAGCATTTTGAAGCACCAAACTTCAATACAGATTTTAAGTGGCTGAAAAAGAAAGTGGAAATGGGTGCTGAGTTTATTGTGACCCAAATGTTCTTTAATGTCGAAAAATATAAAGAATTCGTAACGAAATGTAGGGAGCATGATATCCATGTGCCGATCATTCCCGGTTTGAAACCTTTGACGACGAAGAATCAATTGATCACCCTGCCGAGGATCTTCCATTTGGATATCCCTGAGGATTTAAGTGATGCGGTGGATGCTTGTAAAACCAATGCCGAAGTGAGGCAGGTTGGTGAAGAGTGGCTGGTGCAGCAATGTAAGGAGCTGATCGAATTTGGTGCTCCGGTACTGCATTTCTATACCATGAGTAATCCTGGTCCGACAAAAAAGATAGTAGAAAAACTGGTTTAAAAATAAATGCCGATTGGATGCAATCGGCATTTATTTTTAAAGACTTAAATCTTAATTTTCTTCTTCTTCCTCTTCTTTACTAATTTTAGCCCATTTATCAAGCTGCTCTTTTGTTAAGAAGGTTTTCACTTTAGCTGTTCTAGCTTTAAGATTTGCCTCTTGTTGTTCTCTTTTTGTTTTAATCGCAACGCCTTGTGCCTCAAGAATATCAGTTTCTTGTTTTGCTGAAATTAACACATGCTTAGCAATGGAATCCTGCTGAGGTTTTGTCAAAGCTAATTTTTCAGTCAATGACTTGACAATAGATTCCGTTACATTTTTAGCAATAAAGTAATCACGCTCTGCTGGTTTAGTTTCTTGTGCAGATGCCACACCCACTGTCAAAGCAGCTGCAAATGCGATTGATAATAATTTTTTCATTTTACGTTTATTAATGGTCACTCTATGTGATTTATTAGAATTTAAAGTTAAGAATATTGTTTATTATTTCCACAAATGTTATTTAATTTTATGACTGGTTAAGGTGTTTAAAGGTTTAATGCTGTTTCTTAACTTATTTTCATTAGTTTTTGTTAATATTGTTAACTTTAAATAGTTGTATTTCAGCTTATTGTTCTCCTTATGGTTTTTTATAGCAACCCGGTAACCAAGTTTATTGTCCCAGGATTTATGCGTTTCTACGGATAATTTACATTTGTAATTTAACATATTTTAACATTTATGCCTTTGTTCGATGTATCATCTATTCCTGATAACATGTAGCATCTATTCTATTCCTAAACTTATTGATTCGCTGTTTATTTCTTCAGGTTAGCTGTTAAATTATGTTAATAGGTGATTTCATTTTTATATTCTTATTACATTAGATTGAATTAACTAACGCCCATAATTATGAATTACTCGAAGATCAACAACCTGCTAGGATGGCTCTGTGGAATCATTGCAACGACGGTATACATTCTCACAACGGAACATTCTTCCAGCTGGTGGGATACAGGCGAGTTTATCGCCTCGGCCTATAAATTAGAAATTGTACATCAACCAGGCGCTCCCTTATTCTTAATGCTTCAAAACCTGTTTTCCAATTTGGCTTTTGGGGATACGGAAAAAATTGCTTTCTGGATGAATGTAGGTTCTGCGGTCTGTAGTGGATTGACAATTGTTTTCCTATTCTGGACGATCACTGCCATTGCACGTAAAGTATTGGTTCGTGGCTATGAAGAAGTAAGCCAAGACCATCAGCTAAAGATCTTTTCTGCAGGATTGATTGGAGCTTTAGCCTATAGCTTTACGGATAGTTTTTGGTACTCTGCCGTGGAATCCGAGGTGTATGCCATGTCATCCCTTTGTACGGCCGTCGTATTCTGGTTGGCCTTGAAATGGGAAAGAAGGGCAGATGAACCGGATGCCAATAAATGGTTGTTGGTTCTGGCCTATGTGATGGGATTAAGTATAGGGGTACACTTGCTGAATTTATTGACTATACCTGCCATTGCGCTGCTGATTTATTTCAGGAAGACCCCACAGGTCAAATGGTCGGGAATCCTAAAAACATTAGGTTGGGGAGTATTGGTGCTGGCTTTGATCCTTTGGGGTGTGATCCAATATTCTGTAAAGATTGCAGCCCAGTTTGATCTGTTTTTTGTGAATGGCTTGGGTATGCCATTTGGCAGCGGAATTTACTTCTTTGTCGCCCTATTAACGGGCGGATTGGTATTTGGAATATATTATTCGATTAAAAAATCTAAGCCCATCCTGAATTTGGCTTTGCTTTCCTTGGGTTTTATCTACTTGGGCTTCGGCTCCTACGGATTATTGATGGTACGTTCGCATACCAACATCAGCTTGAACAATAATGCGCCTGATAATGTATTCTCCTTTTTGGGCTATTTGAGCAGGGAGCAGTACCAATCGGAACCTTTATTCAAAGGTCCTAATTTTGATTCTCGAATAATTGGTGTCAAAGAAGAGGGGAGCAACTACAGAAAGGATGCTAAGACTTACACAAAAATTGGGGGTAGAAATTCCTATGAATATGATAAGGAAGTGTTGTTCCCGAGAATATATCATAAAGATCATGAAGCATTCTATCGATCATATCTGGGATTAAGGGAAGGGAAAAGTCCGACCTTTGCTGATAATATGAAGTTTTTCTTCCAGTATCAGATTGGTCATATGTATTCCCGCTATTTCATGTGGAATTTTGTCGGAAGACAAAATGATCAGCCAAGCCAGGGGGAATTCCATGCAGGAAATTGGATTTCAGGCATTTCCTTTCTCGATGATCTCCGAATTCCCGGACAGGCTCATTTAAGTGAGTATTTTAAACAGGATCCCAGCAGGAACACCTATTTCTTCCTTCCATTAGTACTAGGGGTGGTAGGTTTGTTATGGCAATTGAAAAAAAGTAAAAGGGATGCGGCTATTGTAGGTCTTCTCTTCTTTTTCACTGGGTTAGCGATAGTTCTATATTTAAATCAATCGCCATTACAACCTCGGGAAAGGGATTATGCTTATGCCGGATCATTTTATGTGTTCTCGATTTGGATCGGCCTAGGTTTCTTGGCCATCCTTGAATTTATACAGCAACGCGTAAAACTGCCAGCAAGGCAATTGACCGTTGCTACAGCAGGGCTATGTATGTTCTTGGGACCAATCTTATTGGTTTCCCAAAATTGGGATGACCATGACCGTTCAGTCCGGATGATGACCAAAGAGATGGCTTATAATGCCTTGCAATCCTGCGAGCCGAACGCCATATTGTTTACTTATTCTGATAACGACACCTTCCCTTTATGGTATTTACAGGAGGTGGAAGGCGTGCGAACAGATGTTAGGGTCTTGAATCATGGGTACCTGCAATCGGATTGGTATGTAAAACAGGCGATGCAGGACATCAACCAATCCAAGGCTATCCCTGTAGGATTTGGTTTTGATAAGGTTAAGAAAGGAGTCCGCGATTACATAAGGGTGTTAGATATGGGAATCGAAGGTCACGTGGATCTGGACCAGATGTTGGCCATTATGCTTTCTGATGACCAGGCTAACAAAGTGCAATTACAGGACGGTACCTTTGAAAATATCCTACCCAGCCAAAAATTGAGATTGAAGATCAATAAGGAAGCAGTACTGGCCAATTCGGTCGTTCCGAAATCTTGGGAAGGCTACATTCCAGAATACATGGAATGGGATTATAAACAGAATTACGTTTCGAGGGCGGAACTGGCCATCATGTCTATCCTAAATGAGAACAACTGGGAGCGTCCGATCTATTTCACGACCATGAGCCCCAATTCCATCTTTATGGGGATGGATAAGTATTTGGCGAACGAAGGGATGCTGTTGAAATTGATGCCTGTAGAGGTTGGGCAGCCGGCAGATGACACCTCCTTGGTCAATACAGAAAAACTGTATAGCAATGTGATGGAGAAATTCAAATGGAGTGATATCTCCACGTTGGACCACTTCGATACGGATTCGAACAAGTTTTACGAGAATTGGGTGTTTTCCAATGTGTACCAACAAGGGATAGCCCAGCTCATGCAACAGGAGAACTTTGAGCATGCGAGAAATCTAGCCTTAAAAGCCTATGATTTCCAACCAAAAGTAAACCGTTCAATGCGCTTATCCTACCTGAATGGTACGGTGGTGGATACCTTGTACAAAACTAAAGAGCTGGAGAAAGCGAATAGCCTGGCTAAAAGAAACCTACAGACCATCGATGAATTGTTGAATGAACAATTGCTGATCAGTAAGCGATCGTTAGGAGGTGCCGATGGCTATATGATTCAATTGGGTCTTGCAGCTTTAAAGAATTACGAAGGAATATTAGGCTCAGCCAAAGATGAGTCATTATTAGCAGAGGTTAAACGAATGGGAGATAAATATAATTCGGCCTGGATGTAATGTTCTAATGCCAGCCCTATTTCTCTATAAAAAAATCCTCTTCATGTAATTGAAGAGGATTTTATTTTGAGATAAAATATTAAAACTTTTCTTGAACGCAGATCTATTAACCTTTTTTCACCTCTTTAGCCCATGAGTCTTTTAACCCAACGGTTCTATTGAATACTGGTTTTTCTGGCGTACTGATCCTATTGTCCAAGGTAAAATAGCCCAATCTGATGAACTGATATCCTTTACCAGGTTCTGCATTAGCTAAATCAGGTTCAATGTATGCTTTTTCAATAATCTGCAAACTATCCGGATTAATGGATGCCTTGAAATCCTCAGCAGCGGCAGGATTGATGTCCTGGAACAAGCGATCGTAAAGTCTTACCTCGGCTTCTTTCGCATGAGCGACCGATACCCAATGTATAGTTCCCTTTACTTTCATTCCTGAAGTGTCTTCACCTGATTTTGAATTCGGATGATATTCACAGATTACCTCTGTGATATTCCCGTTTTCATCTTTGTTAAATCCGGTACAGGTTACAATATATCCATGCTTTAAACGCACGGATAATCCAGGTCCTAAACGGAAGAATTTCTTAGGCGCATCCTCCATAAAGTCCTCTCTTTCGATCCAAAGTTCTTTGGAGAAAGGGATCGTTCTACTGCCTTCGCCACCTTCTACTTCCGGGTTGTTCTCGCCATGAAGTTCTTCGACCTGACCTTCCGGATAATTACTGATGATCAATTTGATCGGATCAAGGACAGCCATCCTTCTCCAGGCCGTTTTATTCAAATCCTCGCGGATGCAGAATTCCAATAAACTCACATCGATCATGTTTTCCCGCTTTTGGATACCGATGCGTTCGCAGAAATTACGGATACTTTCCGGGGTATAACCACGTCTGCGAAGACCAGAGATCGTAGGCATGCGTGGATCATCCCAACTTTCCACGAATTTCTCATTCACCAATTGCAACAATTTACGTTTGCTCATCACGGTATACGTCAGGTTCAAACGCGCAAATTCATATTGTTTGGAAGGGAATATTTCCAATCTATCGATCAACCAATCGTATAACGGACGGTGAGGGATAAATTCCAAGGTACAAACGGAATGGGTGATTTTTTCGATGGAGTCCGATTGACCATGTGCAAAATCATACATCGGATATACACACCATTTATCACCGGTACGGTGGTGGTGGGCATGCTTGATGCGGTAAATGATCGGATCACGCATGTGCATGTTCGGGCTTGCCAAATCTATCTTCGCGCGTAATACCTTCTCGCCATCTTTATATTTTCCTTCACGCATTTCTTCAAAAAGCGTCAGGTTTTCTTCTACACTTCTACTACGGTATGGCGTAGGGGTTCCTGGTTCGGTAGGAGTACCCTTTGCAGCCGCAATTTCCTCTGCTGTACTATCATCCACATAGGCCAGTCCATTTTTGATGAGATCAACGGCATATTGGTACAAGGTGTCAAAATAATCAGAAGTATATAATTCCTCAGCCCATTGGAAACCAAGCCATTGAATATCTTTTTTGATGCTCTCTACGTATTCCACATCTTCCGTTACCGGATTGGTGTCATCAAAACGAAGATTTGTTTTACCATTGTACTTCTGTGCCAAAGCAAAGTTCAGACAGATCGACTTAGCATGTCCAATATGAAGATAGCCGTTTGGTTCCGGCGGGAAACGGGTCAAAACACGCCCGTCATTCTTCCCATTACGAAGATCTTCTTCAATAATCTCTTCAATAAAATTCAAGGATTTTTCTTCTTCTATCATGTAGCAAAGTTAGGTATTTCAACGATATATTGGTTATCCCATTAACGAATACTTAACGCTATTTTACGTATTTTCGATGTATATTTAAACAATTATGAATTTGAGATTATTACTACTTACCCTGATTATATTTCCTGTTGCATTAATGGCCCAAAAAAGGGAGAAACCGAAGATGTTGGTCTATGGTTCGGATATTACGGCCTTGACTGCTGCTGTGCAGGCGGCGCGATCGAGTGTACCCACGATATGGGTGTTGGATCAAGAGCAGATTGCCCCGGAGATCACATCCCAAACCTTGAAGATGGTTAAAAATGAGAATCTGGATGCGGGCATCTGGATGAATCTGTTGATGGAGATGGGCATGAGCAAAACCAAGAGTGATTCTTTGGCGATGGCCGTGAAAGCCGATTTCAATCCCCGATTGGCGAGGAATGCAATCGAGAAAATGTTGAGGGAATTGCCCAATCTGACCATTGTTAGGGATCAGCAGATCCTGAATGTGGAGAAGAAGAGAAGGGAATGGCAGATCCAACTTGCCAATCGGCAGAGCATACAGGTGCTTTCTGTGGTAGATGCCAGCAAGGATGGATTGCTATTCAAAAAGGCTGAAGGGACAAAGAAGGAGGGGTTGTCCAGCAGTTTGCAGAAGGCGAAGGAAGTGAGTTTGGCAGCAAGTAGGACCACATTGGCGGTGGGAGAGTTGAAGGAAGAGGTGTATGTCTTATTGCTGAAAGATCTATTGACCTTTGAAAAGGAGAATCTTTTTGATATTGGTTTCTTGCGGGAATTGGATGCGGATCCAGAAAATATTGCTTTTAGAGCAGCTTATGGGCAGGCTTTGGGGGCTACAGCTGGATACGTAGCTTTCTTTAAGACCGATACAAAATCCATTGATATTCGGAAATTGCAGGCGGAGTTGTTAGGTTTTTCGGCTAGATTGAACCCTTACCAGGATGTTAAGACTACGGATGTGCATTATGGATCTATTCAGAAGAGTTATTTATCGGGATTTTTTCTCGGAAAGGTGGAAGGGGATAAGTATATGTTCAAAGGGGATGATTTTGTGAAGTTTGGAGATGTAAAGGATGTATTGAATGATATCTATACCCGGAGCCAGCTATGGTTCTTGGATAATTATAAGGAAGAGGATATGACCTGGCGGGATTTATTCAGCTTGATCAAGTTTGTATCCTTTAAAGGAGATGAGGTAGAAAGACAAGTGGAGAAAGATTGGAAAAGTAGGCGGAAGTTTGAAGGCGAGTTTGATCTGGATAGTAAAATAACTAGAGATCATTTTGCTGTAATGGCCGATCTGTATTCTACCGCTTTCGCGAAAGCAATTAATTTGGATGGAAGCTTTGTTAAGTAGATTATAGATAATAGACGATAGATTATAGACCCTGTCATCGTAACAACCTTTTCATCGTAAGAACTTTTTCATTGAAAGAACATTTCTATTGAAAGAACGCCGTCATTGCGAGGAGGTACGACGAAGCAATCTTTCTTTTTTGTCATCCTGAGCGTAGTCGAAGGATCTGTGCATTGGTACACGAACAGATGGTTCGACTTCGCTCAACATGACATGGGTTAAGATTGCTTCGTTCCTCGCAATGACGGCGTGATGTCTTTATTGAATATAGACAATAGATTATAGACATTAGATAATAGACCATGCCAAAGTCTATCATCTAATATCTATCATCTATCATCTAAAAACCTACATATACTTAAACACCTTACCCAGCGATTCATTGCTGGTAAAAGTAGTATCCAAATCAATCAATTGACCAGTACCGATATTGATCACCATTCCATGGATCGCTAGATCAGCGCCATTTTTCCAGGAGTTCTGCACAATGGACGTACTGCAAAGATTCAATACCTGCTCCTTCACATTCAATTCCACCAATTTATTGGTCTTTTCGGTTTGATCCTCGATCGCATCAATCTCTTCAGCGTGCAAGCGGTAAACATCCTTGATATGGCATAACCAGTTATCAATAATACCATATTGCTGACTACTCAAAGAAGCGGCAACTCCACCACAACCATAGTGTCCAGCTACGATGATATGTTTTACCTTCAATACATTTACAGCATAGTCTAAAACGGCTAACATACTCATATCCGAGTGCACACACATATTGGCAATATTACGATGTACAAACACTTCGCCCGGTTTTCTTCCTGTCAATTCATTCGCTGGCACACGGCTATCCGCACAACCAATCCATAAAATCTCCGGGTTTTGTCCATTTGCTAACTGTTGAAATCTTCCTGTTGTGTCTTTCTGTACGAAATCCATCCAGTCTTTATTACCTTCTATAATGTTGTTAAAACCAATTTCTAACTCTTTTAAGCTCATTTTTTTAATTTTTTATATGTTGTTCGATTAAGAAACAATACAAGTTTCTGCAATTATTTTATTCTTTTAAACTACTTTTTGAAGTTTATGTTTTTTTTTCTTGAAAGGACTCTTATTAGATCGCTTTCTCTTTTTGTAAGTTACATCGTTCAGCTCAATTTCCAAGCCTTTGCTTATCGCATTCTGCTCAAAATCCTTGATGACGTCTATGACATCCTTATCAATAAACTTACTTCGATGCCCATCGATCAGAATACTCTTCACGTTTTTTGGAAGGTTGTACAGTTTTTCCTGAATTGGCGCTTTGTTAAGGAAGGTTACCTCCTCCGCCAAGGTCAACACCGCAACAGAATTATCCTCTACCTCCGTTGGTTTGATGTTGAACTGGTAAGCATTGTGCATGTTCGCCCTCAAGATATAGAACGTAGCAACCAAAATACCAACCCCAACACCGGTCAATAGATCAGTAAAAACAACCGCTGCAACCGTTACAAAGAATGGAATGAATTGGTCCAATCCTTTACCTAACATCTGCTTGAATAAAGCTGGTTTTGCCAATTTATATCCTGTATGTAAAAGGATAGCGGCCAAACCTGCCAATGGAATAAGGTTGATGATACTCGGGATCGCCAATAAGGCCAATAATAACCAAACGGCATGCAACATCGCCGATTGTCTTGTTCTACCGCCCGCATTTGCATTCGCAGAAGAACGAACGATCACTGATGTCATAGGCAATCCACCTAAAAATCCAGAAGTCATGTTACCAATACCCTGCGCAACCAATTCCCTGTTCGTAGGTGAATTTCTTTTCAATGGATCGATTTTATCTACCGCCTCGATACTCAATAAAGTCTCTAAACTCGCAATGATCGCAATGGTGATGGCCACAATCCATACCTCTTTATTCAGGATCTGCGTGAAATCTGGGAAGATGAACAATCCTTTGAATTCCGCAATGGAAGAAACCACCGGGATAGATACAAAGTGATCCGGGTTCAAGGCCAAGGAAGTTCCTTGGAAAGCATAACCCAATCCCACACCTAATAATACCACGATCAATGGAGCAGGGACTTTGTTCAATTTCTTAATATTCGGCCAGAAAATAAGCACAGCCAGGGATAATAAACAGATCAACGTAGCCCCCCAGTTGATGCTGGAGAATATCGTATCTGTAAATGCTGCAATACCACCGCCGTTATCCAGTTCAAATGCATGCGTCTCGGTCATTCCGAAAGCCAATGGAATCTGTTTTAGGATAATGGTGATACCGATCGCTGCCAACATACCCAGGATCACTGAGGATGGGAAGTAATTACCGATCATACCGGCTTTTACGATCCCCAGGATCAATTGGATAACCCCAGCGATCATAACGGCTAGGATAAAAGTTTCGTAAGCACCCAGTTTTTCAATGGAGCCCAGGACGATTACCGTCAGACCGGCTGCAGGACCACTCACACTTAGAGGAGAGCCTGAAACCGAAGCAACCACTAAGCCGCCTATAATTCCTGTTAAGATACCGGCAAAAAGTGGCGCTCCGGAGGTCATCGCGATTCCTAAACATAAAGGTAATGCGACTAGAAAAACTACTATACTTGCGGGAAAGTCATATTTTAAGTCCCTTTTCGACAATTTTAGAAAAGCGGACGTACGTGTACCAAACATAATTTGTTCAATTTGTTAAATTCAATTTTTTTAGTGAATAAGCTCAATGGTCCCATTAAGACACAGCATGGCCGGTCAGAGAACCTGATAATCGGAAAAAAATGAATTAACAGTTAGGAGGGGGTGTCGGTACGGATGGATGAAAGGCACAGATACTTTTTTCATTACGTAGGTAATGCTTGATCTGCGCTGTACTTTCAATAGTGGGATTAAAGGCTAGGAAATCAATGGAATCTGGTTTGAATACCTTGATACCCGTTTCATGGATATCTTCATTGTTGCTATTGGCTCCTTTGGCCGTATTCTCGATTTCTAATTGCATAACCACCTGTAGAACAGTACCTTTATCCAGTACATCTACAAACATCGGCGTGATGGATATCAGCATCTTTGTGAAGAACACAAAGAAACATAGCTTGGCAGCTAAGATCCTGTACGCTTTTGTAAATAAGTTTCGGCTCGCAATCATAAACAGTACAAAAATAAAATTTAATTTTAAAAAGAAAGCTTTTTTGAAATTTTATTATGAAAAAATTACAAAAGGATTGCCTTTAATCTGATTTCTTAATAATTCCTTAATGTACTTCTCTCAAAATTCTATTATTGTATAATCCTATTTAATTCCTATTTTCGGGTACAAATAGTTCAGTATTAGTTCAAAAATACCATGAAAGAACAATTTATTCAGAAAATTACAGCCTCTTATAGTCCTAAGGGCGCTTTTATACAATTGGGATCCGGAATCCTGAATGGCGAAATCGTAACGGATGCCAAGGTTAACCTGGCCTTGAAAATGATGAACCGACATGGTTTGATCGCCGGTGCAACCGGTACCGGAAAGACCAGGACCCTGCAATTGATGGCCGAACAGCTGTCCGATGCCGGCGTGCCGGTCTTCATGCTCGATGTAAAAGGCGATCTTTCGGGATTGGCAGAGCTGGGAAAAACCAATGACGCCCTGATCGAGCGTGGAAATGCTGTGGGTATCCCCTTTGAACCTGTCAGTTTTCCGATTGAACTCTTTTCCTTGAGCGGCAATCTGGGTGCTCCGATGCGTGTTACGGTAGAGGATTTTGGTCCTGTGCTATTATCTCGGATACTGGATCTGAACGATACCCAAGCCGGTGTATTGAGCGCGATTTTTAAATATGCGGATGATAATCAACTTCCAATCGTCGATTTCCAGGATCTGAAAAGGTTATTGAGCTACCTTTCGGAAGGTCCGGGAGCGGAGGAAATAAAAAGCGATTACGGAAAGATCAGCTCGGCAAGTGCCAGTACCATCCTTCGAAAAATTGTAGCCATTGAACAGCAAGGTTTGGCACATATCTTCGGGGAAAAGGAGTTTGATATCAATGATCTTTTCGGAAAAATTGATGGGAAAGGCGTCATCACCCTTTTGAATATTTCGGATATCCAGGATCAACCCTTGTTGTTCTCCACCTTCTTGTTGAGTCTCTTGGCGCAACTGTTCAAGAACCTGCCGGAAGTTGGCGATCTGGATAAACCAAAATTGGTGTTCTTCTTTGATGAGGCGCATTTGTTGTTCAACGGTGCATCCAAAGCCTTTTTAACGCAGATTGAACAGATTGTTCGCTTGATCCGTTCCAAAGGAGTGGGGGTTTTCTTCTGTACACAGGCAGCAACCGATATCCCGGAATCTGTTTTGGGACAATTGGGAAATAGGATTCAACACGCCTTACGGGCATTTACCCCTAACGATGCGGAGAACCTCCGGAAAACGGTGAAAACCTATCCGACCTCCGAGTTTTATGAGATAGATAAAATATTGACCTCCTTGGGAACAGGACAAGCCTTGGTGACGGTATTAAATGATAAGGGTATTCCAACGGAAGTGGTAGCCACGCATCTGGTTCCTGCCAGGGCAGTAATGGGTCCTTGTCAACCGGCACTATACCAGGAACTGGTCCGCAATTCCGAGTACAATGGTAAATACCATGAACGCGTGGAGCGCCGTACGGCTTCCGAAATCCTGGAAGAAAAGATGGGACAGTTCGAGGCGCAGGAAGCAGCAGAAAAGGCACAGAAAGAAGCCGAAAAAGCCTCTAAAACCAGTAGTTCCTCCCGATCTCGCAGGCAATCGCCTTTGGAGGCTGCCCAAAACCAAGCCAGCAGAACATTGGCCCGGGAAGGGGTGAAATTGTTGGGGAAACTGGCAAGTGGCATCTTAAATGCAATGTTTAAAAAGAGATAACAGTAAAATAGTATATTTGCGCATAGAAATTAAGAATACTAAACAAAAATTTATATTATGGGAAAACCTACTTTGGTAGTATTAGCAGCAGGAATGGCAAGCCGCTACGGATCATTAAAGCAAGTTGACGGATTTGGTCCACATGGAGAATCTATTATCGACTATTCAATTTATGATGCTATTCGTGCAGGATTTGGTAAAGTAGTTTTTATTATCCGCCAAGAATTTGAGCAGGTAATGCGTGATAAATTTGATGCAAAATTCGCCGGGAAAATCGAAGTGGATTATGCCTTCCAGGATTTCAACCTGAAGAAATTTGGTGTTGACAAGGAAATCGAACGTACAAAACCTTGGGGCACTGCCCATGCGGTTATGAGCGCTAAGGATGTCGTTGATGGCCCTTTCTGTGTGATCAATGCCGATGACTTCTATGGTTATGATGCCTTCCAGAAAATGGCGGATTTCCTGACCAACGAAGTTTCCGATACCCACATGTCCTTGATGGGCTTTGAAGTGGGTAATACCATGTCGGATTATGGCTATGTTTCTAGAGGGGTTTGTGAAGTCAACGAAGAAGGAAATATGGAATCGGTTACCGAACGTACGAATATCTATTACGTAACGGATGATAACGGGAACCGTAAGATCGTTTATGAAGAGAATGGCGTGCAGACAGAACTTCCTGCAGATGCCAGGGTTTCCATGAACTTTTGGGGATTCACACCTAAAGTATTTGAGGTATGTATGGATCTGTTCCCAAAATTTGTGGAAGAGAATGGAGATAATCCTAAATCCGAATTCTTTATTCCATCTATCCCAGATTATATGGTGAAGCATGGTATGGCGGACTTTAAAGTGATCCCTACCTCTTCAAAATGGTTCGGTGTAACGTATGTGGAAGATAAGCCGATCGTTCAGGAGAGCATTTCTAAATTGATTGCAGATAAAGTTTATCCGGAGAAATTGTTCTAAGCAGGAGCAGATTTAAAAGAAATATGGAACGGCTAAGGAAATTGATAAGGATTTCTTTAGCCGTTTTTCTTATTATTGAGGTTCAAATATAAACCATAATGAAAAAAGTAATGATCTGGTTGGGTTATGTATTATTGGGATTGGTGGTTTTCGGCTTGATCTATTTTTCTGCCGATGCGGTACTGTCACGTATTTCGCTGAATAAGCAGGATCCAAGTGACTCCAATGCGGAGATCCCATTTTATGTATTGTCCAATGGTGTACATACGGATCTGGTCTTACCCATTAAGGTTGGGGAACAGGATTGGGCCAAGGTCTTTCCGATCGATCATACCAAGGGAAAATCCGCAGATCATCGATTTATTGCTATTGGATGGGGTGATAAAGGGTTTTATTTGAATACGCCGGAATGGAAGGACCTAACCTTAAAAACCGCCTTGATAGCTGGGCTTGGAATTGGAGAAACCGCCCTGCATGTGACTTATTATAGAAATATGAGCTTAGGGGCGGATTGCAGGAAATTAATGATCAGCCAAGAGCAGTATCAAGCCTTAACGGATTTTATCTTAGCGAGTCTGGATAAGAATGCCCAGGGAGAGCCGATCTACATCCAAACCAATGCGCAATACGGCATGGATGATGCCTTTTATGAGGCAAAAGGGGCGTATAGTCTGTTTTATTCCTGCAATACTTGGTCTAATCATGCGCTCAAAAGAGCCAAACTTCCTGCTGGTGTGTGGACAGTATTTGATAAAGGTATTTTGAGGCATTATCGGTGATCATGTGGCTATGTCATCCTTCGACGCTGCTCAGGATGACATGGTGCTGCTCAAGATGACATAGCCCTGCTCAGAAAGACAAAAAAAAGGGAGTTTCCATTTGGAAACTCCCTTTCATATGATAAGGATAATTTAATGAAACCCCGAAGGATCAATAAATCGCTTAAATTATTTCACTTCCTCAAAATCAACATCCTGCACATCATCCGCTCCGCCTTGGTTTCCGCCAGTATTAGCTTGACCTTGACCAGCATCGCCTTGTGCTTGTTGATCTCCAGCGCCTTGGTTAGAAGCAGCGTACATCTCTTCAGATGCTGCATTCCAAGCGGCCTGTAATTCAGCAGATGCTGAATCGATATCTGCGAAGTTTTTCGCTGCATGAGCAGTTTTCAATTTCTCTAAACCTGCTTCAATTGGAGCTTTCTTATCTGCCGAGATTTTATCGCCATACTCTTTCAATTGTTTTTCGGTTGAGAAGATCAATGCATCTGCAGAGTTCAACTTATCCACTTCCTCTTTCACTTTTTTATCTGCTTCCGCATTAGCTTCCGCTTCTTGCTTCATTTTCTTCACTTCCTCATCCGAAAGACCAGAAGATGCCTCGATACGGATATTCTGCTCTTTACCGGTTGCTTTATCGATTGCCGATACTTTGATGATACCGTTCGCATCGATGTCGAATACTACTTCGATCTGCGGGATACCACGAGGTGCAGGAGGGATGTCTGTCAATTGGAAACGTCCTAATGTACGGTTCTGTGCAGCCATTGGTCGCTCACCTTGCAATACATGGATCTCTACGGATGGTTGGTTGTCAGATGCAGTCGAGAATACTTCCGATTTACGAGTAGGGATCGTGGTATTTGATTCGATCAATTTGGTCATTACACCGCCCATGGTTTCAATACCTAAGGAAAGTGGGGTAACATCCAATAGCAATACATCTTTCACTTCACCGGTTAATACACCACCTTGGATTGCAGCACCTAAAGCTACTACCTCATCTGGGTTAACACCTTTTGAAGGATCTTTTCCGAAGAATTTTTTAACAGCTTCTACGATTGCTGGAATACGGGTCGATCCACCTACTAAGATTACCTCATCGATATCTGAAGTAGAATAACCTGCGTTTTTCAATGCTGTACGACAAGGCTCGATAGTACGCTCGATAAGCGGTCCTACTAAGCTTTCAAATTTAGCACGTGATAAATTGCGTACTAAGTGTTTTGGTCCTGTTGCATCAGCAGTGATATATGGTAAATTAATCTCTGTTGAAGTAGTGCTTGATAATTCGATTTTTGCTTTTTCAGCAGCTTCTTTCAAGCGTTGTAATGCCATTGCATCTTTTTTCAGGTCGAAACCATTGTTCTCGTCAGCAAATTCAGCGGCTAACCAGTTGATGATCGCGTTGTCAAAGTCATCACCACCTAAGTGTGTATCACCATCGGTAGATTTTACTTCGAATACGCCGTCGCCTAATTCAAGAACAGAAACGTCATGCGTACCACCACCACAGTCGAATACCACGATTTTCATGTCTTTGTCTGCTTTATCAAGACCGTAAGCCAATGCTGCAGCTGTAGGCTCGTTGATAATACGCTCTACTTTCAATCCTGCGATCTCACCAGCTTCTTTCGTTGCTTGACGTTGCGCATCGTTAAAGTATGCAGGAACGGTAATTACCGCGCGAGAAACTTCCTGACCTAAATAATCCTCAGCCGTTTTTTTCATTTTCTGAAGGATCATGGCTGAAATTTCTTGTGGTGTATATTTACGATCATCAATTTCCACACGTGGAGTATTGTTGTCGCCTTTTACTACCTTATAAGGAACATGTTCGATCTCGTTTTTTGCCTCATCGTACGTTACACCCATAAAACGTTTGATAGAATAAACAGTTTTGTGCGGGTTTGTAATCGCTTGACGTTTTGCAGGATCCCCAACCTTACGTTCACCACCTTCTACGAATGCCACGATTGAAGGCGTAGTGCGTTTACCTTCATTGTTGGCAATTACTACCGGCTCATTACCTTCCATTACGGCTACACATGAGTTGGTAGTTCCTAAGTCGATTCCTATAATTTTTGACATATCTTGTTTTGTTATCTATTTACTTTTTTAAATTTTTCGATTTCATATTCTATCAACAACGCTTATGCCAAATGGTTTTTTCTCGTTTTGTCAGCGGAAACGCGGTAATTATTTCCTGCTATTGTCATTGGAATGTGACATTCTGTCATCATTTCTGAATTATCCATTAATTGATTACTTTTGTGGAAATAGAAATCAAACATGAATTTTGACGAATACCTGAGTTACTTCGAAGATATTTTAACAAACACAGAAAATCACGAAGCATACTCCAACGATGCAGATTACCTGAACTACACCAAGCTGAACTGGTCTAGGATGACCAGATGGCTTAAAAAGTTTGAACCTTCTGAAGAAATGAAAAACTGTATTCAGCAAATTAAAGATCCACAACATTGGATCGTTATCACTGAACCGTGGTGTGGGGATGCGGCACATTCCGTAGCGCAGATCTACCAGATTGTGAAAGACAATGAATTCATTGATTTGGATATCCAATTGAGAGATACTGAACCATACCTGATCGATGAATACCTGACCAATGGCGGCAAATCCATCCCAAAATTGATTATCCGTAACGATGTAGGGCATGATAAAGTGATCTGGGGCCCAAGACCTGCGGTATTACAAGGCATCTTTGAACAGATGAAAGCCGAAGGAAAACCTTTCGAAGAAATCAAGGAATTTATCCAACGTTGGTACAATGAGGATAAAGGCGAGGCAATCCAGAAAGAATTGATCGGATTATTAAGTGAATAGATTAATGTAAATCGTAGGGATTTCAAATCCTGATATATAAAATTGAGGTCAACCATTGGTTGGCCTTTTTTTATGTTGGCAGCTTCGTGCTGCAAGTAGGGTGTAAGTGAGTTGTAAGTGAGTTGTAAGTGCTAAAAGTCACTTACAACTCACTTACATTATTCTTTTATTACGAGCGGGACCAGTAAATAAATAGATGAATACTATGACCGTTTTTCTGAAAATACGGCAATTCGAATTTTAATATGTTAAATTAGAGGAAAGAGAAAATTTTGGCTAAATACGACGCGATAATTATAGGTTCGGGACCGAATGGTTTTGCTGCAGCAATAACACTTCAACAAGCTGGCCTGCAGACGCTATTGATAGAAGGTGCAGATAGCTACGGGGGTGGTATGCGGACCAAGGCATTGACCTTACCTGGTTTTAACCATGATGTTTGCTCGGCCATCCACCCCATGGCGCTGGCCTCGCCCTTTTTTTCGGAGCTTCCTTTGGCAGATTATGGTCTGCGGTTTACCTATGCAGAATATGAGGTTGCTCATCCTTTGGATAACCAACCAGCAGTGCTATTGCACAGGGATATGCAGGCTATGGAAAAGGAATTGGGAACGGATTTCCAACCATATAAACGTTTATATGCTCCCTTTATAGACAGGTGGGAGGAGCTTTCCGAAGATGTCATGGGGCCTTTGCGCTTTCCCAAGCATCCTTTTTTGATGGGTAGATTCGGATTGAAGGCATTACGTTCGGCAAAGTTCATTGCTGATGGTTTCCAATCCGAAAGGACGCGATCTCTTTGGGCGGGAATCGTTGCACATGGCATGCAGCCTTTGGATCAACCGGCAACTGCAGCCATCGGTATGATGTTAGGGACGGTTGCACATCGGTTCGGCTGGCCAATTCCGATCGGTGGTTCTCAGGCCATTACCGATGCCCTAGCTGCTTATTACCAAGCCTTGGGAGGAGAGATCCAACTGCAGACTTGGGTGAAGGATATGGCCGACATGCCATCCCATCGGATCTGTATTTTGGATCTGACACCTAAGCAGATCTTGAAGTTGAAAAACCTAAAACTATCCAACGATTATAAAAAACAATTGGAAGCTTTTCGGTATGGGATGGGGGTATTTAAGATTGATTGGGCATTGTCTGAAGCCACGCCATTTCAGGATACCCGCTGTCAACAGGCAGCAACCGTGCACCTAGGAAATAGCTTTGAAGAGATTGCACAGTCGGAATCAGACACCCAGCATGGACGCTTGAACAAAAAGCCTTATGTTTTGTTCGCTCAACAGAGCATGTTCGATTCAGGCAGGGCGCCTGTTGGAAAACATACAGGATGGGCATATTGCCATGTTCCCCTTGGATCGGAAGTGGATATGACCTCTGCTATAGAAAATCAAGTAGATCGTTTTGCTCCAGGATTTAAGGATACGATAATGGCGAGATCCGTCATGAATACGGCGGATATGGAAGCTTATAATCCCAATTATATTGGTGGGGATATTTCCGGTGGGGTGATGGACCTTCGACAATTGTTTACCCGGCCGACAAAATCCTTAACGCCTTATCGAACTTCGGATCCGAAAGTGTATATAGCCTCGGCATCCACCCCACCTGGAGGAGGAGTACATGGTATGTGCGGATTTCATGCCGCAAGATTTGCCTTGGCCGATCATTTTAACATAAAAATAACCCGATGAAGAAAATAGTAATCGCTGGTGGAACCGGCAACCTTGGAAAAATATTGACAAAAGAATTTTTGGAAAGAGGCGACGAGGTATTCTTATTGAGTCGAGAAGAGCATCAGTCTGACCATCCGGCCTTGCATTATGTGCTCTGGGATGGTGAGCAGCTTGCAGATTGGGTACAGAAGATAGAAGGAGCAGATGTACTTATTAACCTCACGGGCTTATCCATCAATAGGGTTTTTAATGAAAAGAATAAAGCTTTGTTGCTTTCCTCGCGAGTAGTTCCGACCTCCCTTTTGGGAAAAGCGATCGGAACCATGTGGCAACCCCCTAAAATATGGATCAATGCTTCCGGTGTTTCCATTTTCAACGGTAGAAAAACCTTACAAGATGAAAACAGTACAGATTTTGGTCATGATTTCCTGGCCGAATTGGCCAAGAAATGGGAAGCGGCATGTTTAAACACATCGACCCCAGACACCCAAAAGGTGATCCTACGGATAAGTCCTGTATTGATGCAGGGATCAGGCATGTTTGCCGAGTTGTATCCATTAGCGAAATTCGGTCTGGCCGGCAAGGTAGGGGATGGACAACAAATGGTTTCCTGGATACATCATGAGGATTTTAAACGATTGCTGCTTTGGGTCGCCGATCTGGAAAAGGCAGATCAGGTTTACCACGCCTGTAGCCCAAATCCTGTTTCCAATGCCGAATTTATGAAGTCCATCAGAAAGGCCGCGCATATGCCAATCGGTATGCCCTTGCCAGTTTTCATGGCCAAGATTGGCGCGAGGTTTAAAGGGGTAGATGCGAGTTTATTATTAGAGACCGTTCCTGTAACAACAATTTTAACCAGCCAAAGAGGCTTTACATTTAAATTTCCCTATATTCAGCCCGCAATTAGCGATTTAGCTGATCAATCAACTTAAACGAATACATGGAAAGAAAATCATTTGAACTCTCGGAAGATTGGGTAGTTGTTATCTTGGGTTTTGCTATTATAGCCTTGGCCTTATTTGGTATCGTTGTTCCAAAACCAAGTTTCAGTTGGGTGGATTCTTCGGAGTTGACCCAAAAGGTTTTTTCCGGCAATAACCTGTTGAGCATGGCTTCCCAATTTGGGTTGGTCTATGCAGTCGCCATTTTAGGAGCCATTCTCTTAAAGAAGAACCTGAAGGCCTTATTGATCGTCTTTCCAACGGTATTTGTACTCACTCTTGTGGCTTTGGTTTTGGCAGGTAATTCGACCATCAAAGAATATAACCTGGAGGCTGTTATTTTCAGTCTTGCCATCGGTCTGATCATCAGTAATTGCTTCAAGCTTCCGGAATGGTTCAAAAATGCCTTGAGCACGGAACTATATGTGAAGATCGGTTTGGTATTGCTTGGTACGACCGTGATTTTCGGCGATATCCTAAAGGCAGGATCGCTGGGTCTGATTCAGGCCCTGTTGGTCGTGGTTTCCGTATGGTATTTTGCCTATTGGGTTTGCCGCAAATTAAAAATTGATAAAGAAATGTCCTTGATGCTGTCCAGTGCAGTATCCATCTGTGGGGTATCGGCCGCTATTGCGACTTCGGGTGCCATCAAAGGTGATAATAAGAAATTATCCTATGTGATCTCCCTAGTGTTGATCACGGCTATACCGATGATGATCTTCATGCCTTACATTGCGCAATGGCTGAACCTCTCCCAAGAGGTTACAGGCGCCTGGTTGGGTGGTAGTATCGATACGACCGGGGCAGTAGTGGCCTCTGGATCTTTGGTGGGCGAAGAAGCCTTAAAGATCAGTACGATCGTAAAATTCTCCCAGAACGTATTATTGGGTATCGCGGCTTTTTTCATCAGTATTTACTGGACCTATTCCAAATCGGTTGATGATGAAACGAAGAAGGATAAGCCAACGTTAAGATTGATCTGGGATAGGTTCCCAAAATTCGTGGTTGGATTTGTTGCGGTTTCGCTCTTGTTTTCCTTTGTGATTCCAGCAGAAACGACAAGTCAGATCAAGGATAGTTTGAAGAGTTTACAGGGATTATGGTTTGCTCTAGCCTTTACATCCATTGGTTTGGAAACCAATTTTAAGGATCTGTTTAAACAGGATAACAAGAAGCCTTTTTATGCATTCATCATTGCACAGACTTTTAATATTTTGGTCACATTGATCATTGCATTGGCTTTGTTCAATTAAACCAGCCAACCCATTTCGACACAATGTTTGATTAAGCTACTGCTGTTGAAAGTTTGGGTCTTTTTGAGCATGTTCTTACGGTGTACTCGGACGGTCTGATCAGAAATGCCCAATTGCTGGGCGATCTTAATACTGGAATATCCTTTGGCAATGTAATTTAAAATATCCAATTCGCGGATAGTAAGTGGGTTTTTATGCTTTCTTTCCTGTGCAATTTTCTTGGACAGGTCAAATTGGTAAAATTCATCGATTCCATTCAGACCGATCACATGGGCCACATAGCTGTTCTTTTTACTGATGTGTTCGATATTGGTATGGATATTCAGCACGCTAATGATCTTCCCATCTGCATCCATGCTCACAGGAATGGCCTGATGATGGAATAGCTTGTAGGTCCCATCCTGCATTTTCATCCGAAAACAATAACAGGATTTGTATTGGTTGCTGTTGCTGATCAGTTTCGTGATTTTTTGATTGCAGACCTCCTCCGCTTTCAGCACATAGGATACATCATCGGGATGGATGATATCTACGATATTTTGGATATGAGTAGGGCTTTCTGTTAAGCCATGCAACTGGCAAAGGCTAGAATGGACATGGGAAAGGGATTGATTGGCAATTTCAAGAACATAATAATAGTAATCGCCAATGACCAACATCTCCGACAGCATCTTGATGATGGTATCGGAATCAATTTCATTGGATCGATGAGCAAATAATTCCGGGAATTTCTCCCAAATTAAAGCCAATCTATTTTCATTTTCATCCATGATCATTAATAATTAGTTGGTTTTCTTGCTGCTTTCTGTAGCTTATCCAATGTTAGGAATAAAAGCATATCCAGAAAATACCTCAATCGAGGTATTTTGCAAATAGATCATTAAAAAATTAAAGTATGCCCCATTCCAAGCATTTTTTAATGAGCAAATGGCTGCTGTTGGTATTTGTTTTTTTGAGGATGTTCTTACGATGAACCCGAACGGTATCTTCTGAAATAAACAGTTGCGCTGCAATCTGTTTGCTGGAAGAGCCTTTGGCAATCAGCGGAAGAATCTGCATTTCCCGTCGGCTGAGTTTTGGTTTTGGAACCTGTGCTTCTTCCTCGTAAGGGTCGAACTGCAGGTGCTTATTGATTTTATTGTTGCTCTGTATATGCACTAATCCTGAATTGAGCTGGGTGATGTGTTCAATATCGGTGTGTATGTTTAAGGCAATCTTGATTTTTTGTTCCTCATCGAGCACTAAATGGACCGCTTGATGTAGGAAAAGATGGTAACTGCCATCGGCCACCCTCATCCGGAAGGAATAGCTCATTTTGTTATGGAGGAAATCTCCATTGTTGATGGTCAATAATTTGTTCAGGATCAGTTTTTCTGCTAAGATCACAAATTCGATATCATCCGGGTGAATCAGCTCAATGATCTCGGTTAAGGATGTGGGAATTTCCTTAAAACCATGTATCCGTAATACATTGGGATGGACCTGTTTTAATTCGACGGAAAGAACATCAAATGTATAATAATAGTAAGGGCCAATAGAAAGAATTTCCGACAGGAACATGGTCAGATCAGGGTGATTCATGATTTCATTGGAGGCGGATAGATGCTGGTCGAAATTTTCCCAAGCATCGGAAAGTATATGTTTTTTCCGTTCCATGTTATTGGATAAATAGAAATTCTACGTCAGTTAATTCTTTGGTAGAGCTAAATTATAAAAAATATCAATGAATTAACCATTGCTCAAAATCCATGTTTTATAAGTTAGGATAATTCTAAATTTGTTAAATATTCTTGTTTATAGGGGATTAAAATTTGAAAAATACCCCAATTTGGGTATATGAAATTTTTATAAAAATAATTTATTTTAGGACATGAAGCTCGATAATTTCCTGTTCCGAAAAATTTCCCAATCCTTTCAGGAGTTCAGTCTGTATTCGCAAAAATCCTTGGGAAAAGCGGAGGCTTTGCAGCGAAAGAAAGAATTCGATCTCAATAATTACCTTAGGGTTTTCCATGCTTTTGATACCTATTTCTATTCCTTGGCTGATATCAGTACCCTAACGGTTATTGATGCTGGTGGACCTATCGAGCAGTTTACTGGTTATACCAAAGAGGAGGTCATCAAAAGAGGCTATACCTTGATGTTGAGTATTCATCATTTGAAGGATACGATTAGGGCAACAAGAGGAGGGACCAAATATTTTAAATATTTGTATGCACAGGAGCCAGAGAAAAGACCTTATATCAAGGTTAATCGTACCTTGGATTTGATTTGCAAAGATGGTCGGAAGCTTTTTGTCTTGGCCCAAAGTATTCCTGTGTTGTTCAATGAACATATGGAACCGATATATATGCTTAATATCTATTCGGATATTAGTGATCTTCAGCCGAGTAGGCAGTATTCCCATTATATTATTGATAGTTCCGATCCGGAACACCCCAAGAAAATCTCCCTTTTCGATAAGAACGATTATAGCGATTGTTTTCAAAGTGCTGTTTCTAAAAGTGAAATGCGGGTGTTGGAGTTGATTGCAAAGGGTATGGATAGTAAATTGATCGCAGATCAACTTTTTATTAGTGAGCATACTGTGAGGACGCATCGGAAGAATATATTAAGGAAAATGGAATGCAGTAATATGACGGAGGTGGTTAAAAAAGCGCTGCTGGAAGGGTGGCTTTAGGGTAGATTTTAGATGATAGATGATAGATGATAGATGTTAGATAATAGATTATAGATGTTAGACTTTCCCTGTCATCGCGAGATATTTCCGTCATAATGAGCCATACGTCATTGCGAGGAGGCACGACAAAGCAATCTTCCCGTCATCGGACCGAAGCAATCTTCCCGCATGTCATGCTGAGCGAAATCGAAGAATCTCCTCGTATGCAACCGTACAGATCCTTCGACTCCGCTCAGGATGACAAAGTTCGAAGATTGCTTCGTTCCTCGCAATGACGGCGAAAAAAAGGGCTATCTTTTCAGATAACCCATTTCCATAATCAACCTAAAACTTAAATACCGTATAACCTAATACCTAAAAACAGTATTTATTTTCTTCTATTAATTTCTTAGCAATTCGCTGTCTTGCATCCTTCACATTAAAAGGCGCAGCCTTTGTAAATCTACGTAAGCCAACCAACATCATGTTCAGTTCATCGCCTTCAGCAAAGGAATACAACGCTTCTTTACCCGCTACATTCACTTTATCGATCGCTGAATACAAATAAATCTTTGCCATATCAGCTGCATATGCGGCTTTTTCGCCCCCTACCGTATGCTGTAGTTTTTCAGCACGTAACAATACCGATTCCGCTACATACACATAACCAATAATATCAGCAATATTCATCAAAATCTCCTGTTCTTTTGCCAAAGACATCATCAGTTTCTGAACAGCAGAACCTGCAATCATCAATCCTGCCTTCTTAAGATTCGCAATGATTTTTTTCTCCGCTGCAAATGGCGCATCATCCTCCTCACCAAAATCAGGAATAGACATCAACTCATTGGCTACTGCCTGCGCAGGACCCATCAAGTCAATTTCCCCTTTCATCGCACGTTTCAATAACATATCAACCACCAAAAGACGGTTTACTTCATTCGTACCTTCAAAAATCCGATTGATACGCGAATCCCTGTACGCTCTTTCCATTGGCGCATCGGCCGAATAACCCATACCACCATAGATCTGAACACCCTCATCTACCGTATAATCCAACATTTCTGAACACCATACCTTGATGATGGCACATTCGATGGCAAATTGTTCCACCGATTTCAGCTTGGCTTTAGCCTCATCCATTCCGCCCGCGATCAATGCATCGTAAGCATCATCGATATTCTGACCGGCACGGTATGCTGCGGATTCCGTAGCAAATAAACGGGTAGCCATCTCTGCCAGTTTATAACGGATCGCTCCGAACTTCGATATCGGCAAATTGAACTGTACACGCTCGTTCGCATAATTGATCGCTGTATCCAACACAGAACGTGAAGAACCAATAGTTGCCGCCCCTAATTTGATACGGCCGATGTTCAGGATGTTTACCGCGATCTTAAATCCATTCTCGCGTTCAGATAACATGTTCTCAACAGGAACCGGACAATCGTTGAAGAAGATCTGACGAGTAGATGATCCCTTGATCCCTAATTTATGTTCTTCAGGGTTCATGGTAATTCCACCGAAATCTTTCTCCACGATGAATGCGGTCAGATTTTTATCGTCATCAATTTTAGCAAATACGATGAAGATATCCGCAAAGCCACCATTGGTGATCCACATTTTCTGACCATTGATCAGATAATGGGTTCCTTCAGCATTTAGCTTGGCAGAGGTTCTTCCGGAATTGGCATCTGAACCCGCGTTAGGCTCCGTTAAACAGTACGATGCTTTCCACTCTCCAGATCCCAGTTTAGGTATGTATTTGGCTTTCTGTTCTGCATTTCCATAATATAGGATTGGCAGGGTTCCGATTCCGGTATGTGCCGATAGGGCAACCGCGAAGGAGAAACCTCCACCTACGGCATCAGCCACCAACATAGATGTATTGAAATTCTTTCCGAAACCACCATATTCCTCCGGAATGGACACACCCAACATACCCAACTCTCCCGCTTTATCCATTAGGTTTTCCATCAGCCCTTCTTCTTGGGCATCAATACGCTCCAAATTGTTCAATACTTCCGTATCCAGAAAATCCAGACAGGTCTGACGGATCATCCTTGCTTCCTCGTCGAATTCCTCAGGGATAAAGATATCCTGGTAAGAAGTCTCCCTGATAACGAATTCTCCACCTTTTATTGCTTTGTTTTTTACTTCCTCGCTCATGATTATATTTTTTTTATTTAAAATATGGCTGATCTAGTTGTATAAAATTCTATTGTTTTAAATTGATTCTCTATAGCAATTCAAAAATTCCTGCAGCACCTTGGCCAGTTCCCACACACATGGTTACCATGCCGTATTTTTTATTTCTACGCTTAAGTTCATTCAAAACCTGTACGGTTAATTTAGCACCGGTACAACCCAGTGGGTGTCCCAATGCAATCGCACCGCCATTGACATTGACCTTCTCTTCATCCAATCCCAATTCACGGATCACCGCCAAAGACTGGGAGGCAAAGGCTTCGTTCAGTTCGAACAAATCAATATCTTCTTTTTTCAATCCCGCCATTTCCAATGCTTTTGGAATCGCATAGATAGGGCCGATACCCATAATTCTCGGAGGTACACCAGCAACAGCATAGCTCAGCAATTTGGCAACAGGAGTTAAGTTGAGTTCCTTCATTTTCTTTTCGGATACCACCAAAACAAAAGCGGCACCATCTGATGTTTGGGAAGAGTTACCCGCTGTTACAGATCCTTTTGCATCAAAAACCGGTTTTAAATTCGCCAAGGCTTCTAACGAAGTATCTGCTCGAGGTCCCTCATCCGTATCCACCACATATTCACGCGTAGCGATCTTGCGATCCTTAATGTAATTTTCCTTCACCGTGATCGGCACAATACCATCCTTTAAATGACCATTCTTGATCGCCTCCACCGCCTTTTGATTGGATTTCAAGGCAAACTTATCCTGATCTTCTCGCGAAACATGGTAGTCTTTAGCCACCGCTTCTGCCGTTAATCCCATACCCCAATACCAGTCTGGATGCTCCTTAGCCACCGTAGGATTAGGAACGATCTTCCAACCTCCGAACGGCATGCCCGACATCACTTCCACACCACCAGCAATAATCACATCTGCCATTCCAGATTTGATTTTTGCTACTGCAGTGGCAATGGTCTCCAACCCAGACGCACAGTATCTATTTACCGTAAGCCCCGGTACCTTGTCCGTATCCAATCCCATCAAGGAAATGAAACGTCCCATATTCAAACCCTGCTCCGCCTCTGGCATCGCATTCCCGACGATCACATCGTCAATATCTTCTTTATTTAAGCTTGGCACCGATGCAACCAAATGCTTGATCACCGTTGATGCCAAATCATCCGCACGCGTAAACCGAAAACCCCCTCTTGGTGCCTTCGCCACCGCCGTGCGATAACCTGCTATGATGTATGCTTCCATTTTGTTAAGTATTTAGTAGTGAGTATTTAGTAGTTAGACCTAAGAGTTGCTTTTCTTGTTTCGGAACTTTTTTCCTTTTTAACGTTTGTTGTTCCGTAATTTTTGTTGTAGGGAGAAATTCATTTTTTGGATTTCTTCTACTTGGTGAAGCAAATATTGTAAGTCTAAATCTGCTAAATAGCCTAAATTTCTTGATATAATTAATTGTGTTTCTACTTCATATGCTGATGCATGGGATATAGCTAAAAAATTGATGAATTCTTTGTCAGAATTCCTTCCAGCGCCTTCTGCAATATTTGAAGGAATGGAAACTGCTGCTCTGTTTATCTGACTTACCAAATTGAATTGTTCAATCTTGGGGTATCCAGCAGTAATTTTATAGACCTCCGAAACAAAGGTTATCGCTTTTTGCCAAACCAATAATTTCTTATAATCATGCATTCTTCCAAAGTATTTAGTGTTAGTTTTCGTGTCAGCCTGTGAACCATCGGAACATAATATAATGGATGAAAATTAACCCTTATGTCATCTATCAATAACAAACCATTAAATTTACTCTCGTTTCGTTATCCTAAATTTAATCTCGACTCGCTACCAATATCCTAGTCCAATCTATTTAGCCATCACAGGTCTAAATACTAACTACTAACTACTAAATACTTTAATTAATTTCGAAGCGGTTTCCCCGTCGTCAACATATGCTGTATTCTTTCCAATGTTTTCCGTTCGGCGCAGAGCTCGATGAAAGCCTTGCGTTCGAGGTCTAGGAGGTATTGTTCGGATACCTCGGTTGGTTGGGAGATGTCTCCGCCAGCCATAACATAACCTAGTTTTTCGGAAATCTTCTTGTCGTGTTCGGAGATGTAGTGACCCGCCTCCATGGAGGATGCACCTACGTAGACCAATCCTAAAGCAGTATTGCCTAAGGCTTTGATGTCGGTACGTTGGATCGGTTGTACATAACCTGCTTCTGCCAGTTCGATCGCTTTTGCTTTCGCATCGGCCAATAACCTTGCGCGGTTCATCGTGATGGCGTATTTTCCTTGTTGCAGATAGCCTAATTCGTAGGCTTCAACCGCTGAGGTGGAAACTTTCGCCTGACCGATTGTTAAGAAACGCTCGCGGAAATAGTTTTGGTCGATCTGATCTGGACGGTAATCATCGGATGCCCTAAGCGCAAATTCCTTTGATCCACCACCACCTGGGATGACACCTACACCAAACTCCACCAATCCCATATAAGTTTCGGCATGGCACTGTACAAAGTCGGCATGCATGGAGAATTCACAACCGCCACCTAAGGCCATTTGGAATGGTGCAGCAACCACTGGAATGGCAGAATAACGAATCCGCATCGATGTATTTTGGAACATGCGAACCGCCATATTCAATTCATCATAATCCTGTTCTACCGCCATCATAAAGATCATACCGATGTTTGCTCCGGCAGAGAAATTCTTACCATCATTGGAAATAACCAATCCACGGTATTCCTTCTCGGCAAGATCAATCGCTTTGTTCAAGCCTTGGATTACATCGCCACCAATCGTGTTCATTTTGGTGTGAAATTCACAGTTGATGATGCCATCGCCTAAATCGATGATGGAAACACCGGAATTCTTCCAAATGGTTTTCGACTCCCGGATATGGTCCAAAACAATAATATCTTCCGTACCTGGAATCGGTTTATAGGATTTGGATGCGATGTCGTAATAATGACGAACACCATTTTCTACTTTATAGAAGCTGTCATGGCCTGCATCCAACATCTCATGTACCCAAGAAGCCACTTCTCCAGTTTGTCCAGGAAGTCTTTTCTCTTCGGTTTTGATCTTTTCGATCGTCTCTTTAACACCAAGTGCATCCCACACTTCGAATGGACCAATTTCCCATCCGAAACCGGCGCGCATCGCATCGTCAATACGGAAGAAGTCATCCGTAATTTCCGGTACCCTGTTGGATACATATTCGAACAATGGATAATGCATGGCGCGGAATAGGGTAGCCGCCTTATCGGTTCCCTGTTCATATACCTTCATCCGCTTGCGGATATCTTCTACTGCTTTTGTCGCCTCCAGTGTGCTGGATTTAACTTTCGCCTGTGGACCATATTCCAATGTTTTCAGGTTCAAGGAAAGGATTTCTGAACCTCCTTTGGCATCTTTCACCTTTTCATAGAACCCTTTCTTGGTTTTCTCGCCCAACCATTTGTTCTCCACCATTTTGCTGATGAACTCCGGCAATTGGAAAACTCCTTTAGCCTCATCATGAGGCGCATTCTGCTCCAATCCTTTGGCTACATTCACCAAGGTATCCAGACCAACCACATCCGCCGTACGGAAGGTCGCTGATTTTGGGTGGCCCATTGCAGGACCGGTATATTTATCAACCTCTTCTACCGTAAGGTCCAACTTATCCACCAAATGGGTAACTGCCAACATGGAATAAACCCCGATGCGGTTACCGATGAAGGCCGGTGTATCCTTACAAAGAACGACGGTCTTACCCAACATATGATCACCATAGTGCATCAAGAAATCAACCACCTCTTTTTTCGTGTCTGGGGTAGGGATGATTTCCAATAATTGCAGGTATCGTGGCGGGTTGAAGAAGTGGGTGCCACAGAAATGGGCTTTAAAATCCTCTGACCGACCTTCGTTCATCAAATGGATAGGAATCCCTGAGGTGTTGGAGGTAATTAATGTTCCGGGTTTACGGAATTCCTCCACACGGTCAAAAACGGATTTCTTAATATCCAATCGTTCTACAACGACTTCGATCACCCAATCTACATGGGCAATCTTCGCCATATCGTCATCAAAATTTCCAGTTGTGATGCGCTTTGCGTAGGATTTGCTGAATAATGGTGCCGGATTGGATTTGATCGCCGTATCCAAGGATTGATTGACAATCCTGTTGCGGACGGCTGGACTTTCCAAGGTCAACCCCTTGGCCTGTTCCGCAGGAAGCAATTCCTTCGGAACAATGTCCATCAACAATACCTCTACACCGATATTAGCAAAGTGGCAAGCAATCCGGGATCCCATAACTCCAGATCCCAATACAGCAACTTTTTTAATATTTCTATTCATATCTTCTGATTTTTCTATGTTATTAGGGTTCTATCTGAACCACTGGTGAATAATTTGTAGCCAATTCACTGATCTTTACCAACATCTTGGTCATCAAGGCGCGTTCCTTCTCGCTGAAAGAATTGTTCAGGAAATCGTTGAATTCCCGAACGACATCCTTGGCGATCTTCCGTTTCTCCCGGCCCAGCTCTGTCAGGTATACTTTTACCGAACGCTTATCCGTATCGCTGGTTTCCCTGTAAATGAAACCTAAACCTTCCAGGTTGTTCAGCACGCGGGAAAGGGATGTTGTTTTAACGCCAGTAGAATTCGCGATCTGCGAAACAGGCGTACCGTCGCGGTGGATATTGATCAAAATATAACCAGCAGCTTGGGTGAACCCATGTTGTGAAGCAATAACATTGTATTTGTTCGCTACAGTTTGCCACGCCGTCTTTAGAAAGTAATCGATCGTATTGTCTTGGCTCATATTTCGGTTATTCTTATCTTGTAGTATGTATGCTGCTTATTTATTATGCATGCATAACAAATTTAATAGATTGGATTGATAATTCAAACTTTTTGTGAATTTTTAATAAATCCTTGACATAAATGAATTAAAAGATGGGTTGAGGCAGGTTCAAGATGGATAATAGTTGAATTGTTAATAACTTTAAATGTTGGTTTTCAGTGAAATATAGTTATTGTAGTTAGGGTTCTGAACAGGTCAGGCTCTTCTGTGTTATTTATCCGTTAACTTTGTATAAACAAAATAAACATGGCATTAGTAAACATTCCTAGATTAGATCTACAGCATTATACAGCTGGAGATGAGGCCCAAAGAAATCAATTTGTCCAAGATATTGGAAAAGCATTCAATGAGACTGGATTCGTGACTATTGCGAATCATGGTCTATCGACAGAATTGATTGATGAGCTATATAAAACCGTTAAAGCATTTTTTGATCTTCCAGAGGATACCAAGCGGAATTATGAATTTCCGGAGTTGGCAGGCCAACGCGGTTATACGGCCAAAGGACGTGAGAAGGCAAAGGATTCGAAGACTCCTGATTTGAAAGAGTTTTGGCAGCGAGGACAGACCATTACGGATGAGGAATATTCGAAAACCGATTTTCCAGACAATCCGAAAGTGGCGGAATTACCGGCCTTCGATCAGGTGACGGGAGAGATCTACCAAAAATTGGAAGATGCAGGAAGAAACATCTTAAAGGCAATCGCGACCTATTTATCACTACCAGAGGATTATTTCGAGCCATTTGTTCACAATGGAAACTCTATTTTACGTGCGATACATTATTTCCCGATCGAAAATCCGGAAACTATTCCTGATGATGCGGTTAGGGCTGGTGCACATGAAGATATCAATTTGATCACCTTGTTGATCGGTGCTTCTGCCGATGGATTAGAGGTATTGACGAAAGATAACGAGTGGTTTGCCATCAAAGCAAAAGGGGAGGACATTGTGGTGAACGTGGGCGATATGTTGCAGCGCTTGACGAACAATAAGTTAAAATCAACGACGCACCGGGTGGTAAACCCTCCACGTGAGTTAATGAAGACTTCCAGGTATTCGGTGCCTTTCTTTTTACATCCAAAATCGAGTATGAGTCTTGCTTCTTTGGATTCTTGTGTGGATGCGGAACATCCGAAAGCATACGAGGATTATACAGCAGGGCAGTATTTGGATGAACGATTAAGGGAGATTGGTTTGAAAATGTAAAAATTTGAACATAAAAAAAGGGGATTTAAATCCCCTTTTTTTATGTTGTTATGCTTTTCAGCTTATATGCTTAGAATGGCAAATCATCATCGTCAGCACCACTTGAGCTGATATCTACTGGCGGCATATCTGCATATCCAGGTGCTGGAGCTGCTGCTGCCGTATTTGCTAATTTGGTGACACGCCAAGCAACCAAAGAGTTGAAATATGTAGTAACTCCTTCTTTGTTTGTCCATGGACGACCACGAAGGTTAAAAGATACTTCAATATCATCCCCTACCGATAGGTTGTCAAAAATGTTTACACGATCTTGTGTTGCTTCAAAACGAATATATTCTACGAATTGTGGGTTTTCTGCATAGGCAACAATTAAATCTCTCTTTTTGAAGGATTCAGTTACTTGTTGAATCGCACCTACTTCATGTACTTTTCCTCTTATTTCCATATCAAATTTATTAAACCGTAAAATTAAACATTTTTTGCTTACAGAATAAGTAACTTTGCAGAAATATGGCAGAAGTTTTCAACAGCAGAAGTAAGGTAATCGTCACATGTAACCGACGTTTATCTCCATTTTTAGAACAGGAAGTCCGCGAATTAGGATTTGATATAAAGCGTAGTTTTAATACCGGGGTAGAATTGTATGCCTCTGTAAATGAGTGTATAAAACTGAATCTGAATTTGCATATTGCAAGCCAGGTGTATTACGAATTGAAGGCTTTCCGTGCGAAGGATGCGAATGAGCTTTATAGAAATCTGGTGCAGATTCCTTGGGAGGATTACCTTCCATTGGATGGTTACTTCTCCGTAACATCCAATGTGCACAACGAAACGATCACCACTCCTTTATTCGCTAATGTGAAAGTGAAGGACGCTATTGTCGATCGGATCAAGGATAAAAAAGGCATGCGCCCTAATTCAGGTCCTGATCTAAATCGTGCGGTGATTCACCTGCATTGGATGGAAGATCGCGCCGAGATATTTTTGGATACTTCGGGTGAAACCTTGGCCAAACACAGCTATAGAAAACATCCTGGAAAAGCGCCTATGTTGGAAGCCTTGGCAAGTGCGACCATCCTGGCTACCCAATGGAATCGGAGATCGCCTTTTGTCAATCCGATGTGTGGTTCTGGAACATTAGCGATCGAGGCTGCCCTGATGGCACAGACCAGAAAACCGGGTCTTCTTCGCATGAATTATTCCTTCATGCATTTTAAAGGTTATGATGAGGAAGTGTTCTTCAACGAGCGCCGCATCCTAAAAGATATTACCGAAAAAACCAACCTGCCAGAAATCATTGCTTCTGATATTTCTTCCGAAGCCATTGAAATTGCAAAATTGAATGCTAGGACTGCTGGGGTAGAACATCTGATTAAATTTGAAGTCTGCGACTTTGCTGAGACGACTATTCCTGTTGGTCAGGGCGTCATCATGTTCAATCCGGAATATGGAGAGCGCTTAGGCACGCATAGTAAACTGGAGATGACCTACGCCCGTATCGGGGATTTCCTGAAAAAGGAATGCCAGGGCTATAGGGGTTATGTGTTTACTGGAAACCCTGATCTTGCTAAAAAGATTGGATTGCGTGCTTCCCGTCGTTTTGAATTCTTCAATGGTAAACTGGACTGTCGCTTATTGCAATATGAATTATATGAAGGCAGTAAAGACTAAGGAACAGCAAGAGATTATTGAAAAGACAGCAGCATTTGTCCAAGATCGCTTAAAGGATGCAGAATCTGGACATGATTGGTGGCATATTCTACGAGTTTGGAACAATTGCAAACTGATCCTTCAAACCGAAGAGGCTGATCCTTTCGTGTGTGAACTGACGGCCTTGCTTCATGATATAGCGGATAGTAAATTTCATGGCGGTGATGAAAGTGTTGGTCCTCGAATAGCTGGAGAATTTTTGGCAGCTGTAGGAACGGAACAGGAAGTCATTGAACATGTGCAAAACATTATTTTGAACATGTCTTTTAAGGCATCGCTGGGTGAGGTCAAGTTCCATTCCAAGGAATTGGAAGTGGTACAGGATGCTGACCGTTTGGATGCAATCGGTGCGATCGGAATTGCCCGTGCATTCAATTATGGGGGATATAAGAATCGGGAGATCTACAATCCCGAAATACCAGCGCTGGAGAATCAATCCAAGGAAGCCTATAAAAATACCACTGCCCCAACCATCAATCATTTTTACGAGAAATTGCTTTTGTTGAAGGATAAAATGAATACGGATGCGGCCAAGTTGATCGCAAAGGGTCGACATGAGCACATGGAAGAGTTTTTGCAACAATTTTATGGTGAATGGAACGGAGAACGTTAAGTTTAATGTTTTGTTAATAATAAATGGGTAAATTCGTGGAACTTGTTAACAATAAACATGCTTCAACGAAATCTCCAAAACCTAAGCCTCCTCGTTGCAGTATTCACTTGCTTCTTGCATCTGAATGCTTCTGCGCAGAACCCGGACTCCTTAGCCATTGTTCAAGCAAAATGGAACAGTAAGGAAATCAAAAAAGGTATTACTTGGCACCAAGGCCATTTTTCCAATCTATTTAATGCCCAGCAGGAAATCAATTGGATAGAAATCGATTTAAAAAAACATGCCAAGAAGGTTCATTTTGCGGCAGACCCCAAAATCTTAAAGAAAACCAGTGTGTTTGCCGAAGAGAATGGTGCTTTGGCAGCCATCAATGCTGGATTTTTCGATATGAAGAATGGTGGTGCGGTGGATTATATTCGCGTGAATCACCAGATGGTAAACCTAGGGGGCAAGATTGCCGGTAGAGCAACAGCCGTCCTGACGCTAGATGGAAAAAAGGTTCAGATTGCCTCAGCTATGGATATTGACCCCGTTACTTCCAAAGCCGCCAATGTAATGCTGGCTGGTCCTTTGTTGATTCAGGATCAACAGATCATCCCCCTCGGAAATAATCCCTTCAATACCAATCGCCATCCACGGACTGCCGTTGCGATTACTCAGAAAAATAAATTAATTTTATTGGTGGTTGATGGCAGAAGCAATCAATCCTACGGCATGTCCCTTCCAGAATTGGCAAGCGTTATGGCTTGGTTGGGTGCAAAAGATGCCATGAACCTGGATGGAGGCGGTAGTACAACCATGTATGTAAAGGGAGCAACCCCTAACCATATTGTAAACTACCCTTCGGATAATAAAAAGTTTGACCATGAAGGTCAACGTTCTGTAGCAAATATCATCTATATTAAATAATTATAACAGTAATGAAAAACACCGTATTAATTACCCTTATGACCTTATTGATCCACACTGGATTATCGGCACAGACCGCTATCATCGCTCATCGTGGAGCTTGGAAAAACACCAATGCCCCGCAGAATTCCTTGGCTTCCCTAAAAGCTGCCATTGACCAGAAAGTATGGGGATCGGAGTTCGATGTTCATCTTACCAAAGATGATGTACTGGTGGTAAACCATGACCACGATTTCTATGGAATTGAGATTGAGGAAAGTACTTACCAAGAATTATTAGCTAAAGCACATCCAAATGGCGAGAAAATCCCTACTGTGGAAGAATACCTAAAAGCAGGAATGGATCAAAAAGTGACCAAATTGATCTACGAATTGAAAACAAGCCGTGTGAGCAAGGAAAGAACCTTGAAAGCCGCTGAACTTTCCATTGCAGCTGTTAAAAAGATGAAAGCAGAGAAGATGGTGGAATACATCGCCTTTGATTGGGATGCTTGTTTGAAACTGAAATCCTTGAATAAAAAGGCCTTGGTGCATTACTTGAATGGGGATAAAACTCCGGCAGAGGTTAAAGCTGCAAAATTATCAGGCGTGGATTATCATTTCAATGTGTTCAAAAAGAACCCAACCTGGATCAAGGAATTCAAAGCCTTAAAATTGAAAACAAACGTTTGGACGGTGAATACGGAAGAGGATATGAATCTTTTTATTAAGGAGAAGATTGATTATATCACGACGGATCAACCGGAATTATTGAAATCCATTTTAAATAAATAAGATGAAAAAATTACTCTTGCTTTTAGGGGTTTTGGCTATTAGCTTGTCTGGTTTTGCCCAGACAAGCATGAATGTGGCCAGTTTTAATATCCGTCAGAAAAACACTTCGGATGTAGGGAATATGTGGGATGACCGGAAGCATGCGGTAACCGATCTGATCAAATTCCATGAGTTCGACATCTTTGGGGTCCAAGAGGCCTTCAAAGCGCAGATGGACGATATGTCGGCTGCTCTTCCCGGCTTTAAGAGCATTGGGGTGGGACGTGATGATGGCGCAGAGAAAGGGGAGTATTCGGCGATTTTCTACAACAGCAAGAGGTTTAAGGTGATCAATAGTGGCACCTTTTGGCTTTCGCCTACAGAAACCAGCAAACCCAATAAGGGGTGGGACGCGGCTTTGCCAAGGATCTGTACCTGGGGGATCTTCCAAGACCTGAAAAACAAGAAGAAATTCATCTTCATGAATACCCATTTTGATCACGTAGGCATGGAAGCACGAAGAGAGAGTGCGAAATTGATCTTGGCAAAAGCAAAGGAATTTGCAAAGGATCTTCCGTTGATCCTTACGGGCGATTTTAATATTGACGAGAAGAACGAAGCTTATTTTACCTTGGCAAATAGTGGGGTGGTGAAAGATGTTTACGACCTGGCAGCGATCAAATATGAACCAAATTCCAGTTTCAATGGATGGTCAAAATCGTTGAAGCCTAAGGGTAGGATAGATCATATTTTCATTACCCCTCCATTCAAAGTTCATAAATATGGTATTTTAACCGATACCTATATGCATAAATTTCCATCAGACCATTTTCCGGTATTTGCAGAATTGATCTGGTCAAAATAATAAGCTTTTTATTACTTTTGATCTTATGAATCAATTGAAAAAATTAGGAATATTGGGGATATGCAGCACAACGCTGTTTTTTTCCGGTTGTGATACGTTAAATCAAGGTGGATTTGGATTGCCTCCTCAAGGAACAGGCTCAACAGGAACCGGAACCAAAGGTACTTCAGGTTCTACGTCGACAGGTTCAACGGCTACCGGAACCATCACGCAGGCGGAAGCAACCTCAGGAGTGAAGCAGGCGTTGAATAATGGCCTTCAACAAAGTATTTCCATCCTTTCTAAAAAAGATGGTTTCTTAGGTGATCAAGTGGTTAGGATCTTGATGCCGGATGAGGCTAAAAAGGTGGAATCAGCTTTGCGCGCTGTAGGTATGGGTAGTCTTTGCGACCAATTCATCACCAGCATGAACCGTGCAGCAGAATCTGCCGTGAAAGAGGCTTCTTCGGTGTTCATCAATTCCTTATCCAGAATGACCATTAACGATGCTTTCAATATTTTGTTGAGTGGAAAGCAGGATGCTGCGACAACGTTCTTTCGGAACAGTACCACCCAAGAATTGACAGCTCGGTTCAGTCCGATCATCGAATCAGCAATGGGCAAAAATAATGTGACCCAATATTGGACGCAATTGACTTCTGCTTATAACCAATTGCCTTTGGGCAAAAAGATTGAAACAAATCTGACCGCTTATGTAACCCAAAAAGCCATTGATGGGCTATTTGTGAAGGTGGCGGATCAGGAATTGAAGATTAGACAGAATATTGGCGGAGCAAGAGATTCCAATATTTTGCAACGTGTATTTGGCTGGGCAGATAAACAGTAAGCTTTCAGGTATTATTTCGTAGCTTTGTTTCATGGAAATTAATAATATTAATGATTTTCAGGTAGCTGAAAATTTCAAAAGATATGTGCAGATAGATACCCAATCGGATGCACAATCCACTACAGTACCTTCTACAGAAAAGCAAAAAAATCTAAGTAGGCTATTGGTCGAAGAATTGCTGCAATTGGGTATAACCGATGCGCACTTGGACGATTTGGGTTATGTATATGCCACTATTCCTTCCAATACCGATAAAAAGGTTCCAGTGATCTGTTTCTGTTCGCATGTGGATACTTCGCCTGATTCATCCGGTACGGATGTAAAGCCGTTGGTTCATGCGAATTACCAAGGTCAGGATCTGGTATTGCCAGATGATGAAAATGTAGTGATCCGTTTTTCGGAGCATCCGGATTTAAAGGAGCAGATCGGTAATGATATCATTACCGCTTCTGGTAAAACCTTATTGGGAGCTGATGATAAAGCCGGTGTGGCGGAGATCATGGATGCTGCTCGCATCCTGATGGCAAACCCTGAGATCAAGCACGGGGATATCAAGATCTTGTTTACACCTGATGAGGAAATCGGAAGGGGAGTAGACCATGCAGATCTAAAGAAGCTTGGTGCTGATTATGGTTATACGATGGATGGCGAGCGTGCCGGAACCTTAGAAGATGAGACATTCTCTGCGGATGGGGTAAAGATAAAAATCGACGGTGTTTCGATCCACCCGGGATATGCTGAGAATAAGATGGTTTCTGCGCTAAAAATTGCTGCTGAGATCGTGGAATCTTTACCGAAGGATCGCTTGTCTCCGGAGACCACTTCAGGGAAGGATGGATTTGTTCATCCAACCAATTTGAGCGGAACGGTGGAAGAAGCTAGCTTAGGATTTATTATCCGTGATCATGATACCGCAAATTTAGCGAAGCATGAAGCGGAGTTGGAAGAAATCGTAAAAACGGTTTTAGCTAAATATCCGCAGGCAAAATTTACCTTTGAGGTGAATGAACAGTACCGCAATATGAAGGAAGTATTGGATCAGCATCCTCGTGTGGTTGATATTGCTTTAATGGGTATCGAACGCGCCGGCATGAAGGCGGAGAAAAGAAGTATCCGTGGTGGTACGGATGGTTCCAGGTTATCTTTCATGGGGCTGCCATGTCCTAATATCTTTGCTGGTGGACATGCATTTCATGGTAAACAAGAATGGGTATCGGTTCAGGATATGCAGAAAGCGGTGTTGACCATTTTGCATATCGTGGCTTTATGGGAAGAGGTTTCTTAATCAATAACTATTAAGAGTATTTTCTTAATCAAATACTATTAAGAGTAAGTTTCTTAATTAATAAAATTAATATGATGCAACAAAATGAAATTTTAAAGGCGATTCAATTTCGTAGATCTGTTTTTCAGGCAAATTTTACGAATGAGGAAGTTAGCCGTGAAGATATATTGACCATTTTAGAGGCTGCCAATGCAGCTCCAACCCATAAACGTACGCAGCCTTGGCGCTTTGTGGTTTTTCGTGGAGAAGGATTGAACCGTTTGGGAAGTGAATTGGCGAGGATTTATAAGTCGGTAACTCCTGCGGAGAAATATACGGAACAAACGGAACAGAACATGGCTAAGAAAGCTACAGATTCGAATGTGGCGATTGCTATTGTGGTGAATTTTACCGGAGATGTTCCGGAATGGGAAGAAATTGCTGCTACTGCCGCTGCAGTGGAGAATATGTGGTTAGCTGCCGGATCTTTGGGATTGGGTGGTTATTGGGCGACGCCAGGATTGATCAATCATATTGGTCCTTTCTTGAATCTGGAGCCTAATCAACGGTGTATCGGGTTTTTCTATGTTGGACATCACGAGTCTGAGCCTAGAGAACCGGTAAGAGGACCGATCGAAGAGAAAATCCGCTGGGAAGAGTAAGGGGTTTAACGTCTCGTCATTGCGACCCTCTTCGTCATTGCGGTGAGGTACGACGAAGCAATCTTCTCGCCTTTGTCATGGTGAGCGTAGTCGAACCATCTGTTCGTATACTATCGTACAGATCCTTCGACTACCCTCAGGATGACAGGATAAAGATTGCTTCGTTCCTCGCAATGACGGTACACCTCGCAATGATGCGGCTACCTCATTACCTACCTCACCTCAATACTTACTTCCCCATTCTTTCCTTTCCAGCTCACCTTATCCAAAAAACCTATAACCACCTTATCCAAACTCTTATTATCCGAACTCAAAACTTCCACCTTCACCGCTCTGCCACCTTCCACTTCAAACCTCAATCTCAAACTTCCTTTTTCCTCTACACCCCGCAACTCCGAATTTAATTCCTCATTAAATTCCCCCCAGCCTTGCTCCGGAACTGCATCAACACCCTTCCTATCAACAGCCCTACCATCAACATCTTTCCCACCAATACCATCCCCAACATTCGTACTCACCCTCAATTCCTCTTCCATCAATATCACTTCCGTCTCCGTCGTATTACTCCCAACCCTGTTCAAATACCTAAACAACACCAACGAACAAGCCGCCATGAACAATACCCCAGCAGCCAATCCAATCGTCAATCGGTGCCAACTATAAAAACGTCTTTTCTTATCCGCAGCCTTTGCCTCCAGTTTCTTCGCCAGCCTTTGCTGCAATAAACTCAAACGCTGCGCATCAACCCCTTGTTGCTTCCTATACCCATCAATAGCGTCCTGTAAGAAGGGATCTTCCAAAGCTTCTCGCTCCATCTCATACATCTCCTCCTTACTCATCAGACCCATCACATAATTATGGATCCTCGATAATTGATAATTATTTTCCATTACTTCTTCTCCATACATATTTTAAGATTCCGCCTTCCGTTCTGTATATAGCTCTTCACCTTAGCCATATCATAACCCGTTTCATCCGCGATATCCTTATAACACTTCTGTTCCAAATAAAACATCCTGATGCAAGCTTCCTGCTCCCGATTCAATGTGCGCATACAGGATTCCAATTTATCAAAATCCTGCTCGCCCCATTTCTTCTCCTCCGCACGGCTCATCTTCAGTTCGGCTTCATACAGGTTATCCTCAATATCCAGTTTCGTGACCTGTTTCGACCTGCGCAATTGCATCAAACAATAATTACGCGCATATACATACAGCCAACTCTTGAAATTGTCCACCTCATAGATCCGAAGCTTATCGATCAGCTCATCAAAAATCTGCATCACCGCATCCTGGCTCTGATCCGCATCTTCCAGGTACTTATAGCACACACCATACAACAAGGACATGTAAGGCGCATAAAGCTTACCAAGGGTATCTAAATTACCTGTCTGCTTATAATACTGTAATAATTCCTTCTCGTCCATGTGTTAAACGTTTCATAATTATGATGTTTTAAGATATGCATTTCCATAAAATAAATGAAATATTACTACTTTTAAGGGAAAGAAGACCTATGAACATCGAAGAACTACGGGATTATTGTCTGGCAAAGCCAAATACCCAAGAAGATACCCCTTTCGGACCCGAACATCTGCTGTTCAAATTGGCAGGGAAAGTCTATTTATTGGTTGGATTGGATCAGATCGATGAGCTGCGGTTCAATGTGAAATGTGATCCGGAATATGCCGTGGAATTAAGGGAGAAATATGAGCACAGTGTGATTCCAGGATATCACATGAACAAGAAACATTGGAATACCGTATATGCCAATAGGCAATTAAACGACGAGGAGCTCTATAAAATGATCGATCATAGCTATGACCTGATCTTCAACGCACTCCCAAAATCCCAAAAAGAAAAGCTGAAGAACGGGGAGATCTAGACTTGAAATTCGTCTTTGATGGACTTCGCATAACTTACACCAATAGGGAGTTCATTTTCGAATACCCAAAGACTTTGTCGGGCTATTTTATCCAGATGTTTTTTATTGACCACAAAAGAACGATGGACCTGCATAAAGTCATGCGTGCCTTTTTCAATCAAAAAATCCTTAATGGTCATTCTCGCTAATACCTCTTGGTCCGCTAAATGGAACCGGATATAATTGCCAACGGCTTCCACATAGCCGACTTCATCCAGGTTCACCCGTACCAGTTGGTACCCATCTTTAACATATAAAATCTGTTCGGTATCCAGAACACCTTTTAACTCCAGCATCTCCTTCGCCCGCTGGCAAGCCTTTTCAAAACGTTCGAACGAATAAGGTTTCAACAGGTAATCCAAGGCCTCCAGCTCAAAGCCCGCCAAAGCATAATTCGGATAGGCTGTGGAAAAAATAACCAATGGTTTTGGATCCAGCTTTTTGAACAGGTCAATGCCATTGATGTCGGGCATATGTACATCAAGAAACAACAAATGGATATCCTCATGCTGCTGTAGATAGGCTTCCGCATCCCTAGCATTCAGAAAAGTTCGTTGTAAAGCCAAATAGGGAACTTTTGCAGCAAAACGCTTTACAATATCCAGCGCAATAGGCTCATCATCCAGGGCAATAGCTTTAATTACTTCCATGATATTCGTTGTTGATGTCTACTACAGAATCGGGTTGTCCTTCCAACAGATCCACGGTCAGGAATACAAAGAATTCCTGTTGATTCTGTTCGATAACCAATAAATGTTTTCCCGGATAAAATACCTGCAAGCGCGCTTGGACATTGTCCAGACCTATGCCTGATTTCGATCTTTCCAGATCGGTACCCTCCAATTGATGGATACTATTGTACACCGAAAACTTTAACTGCCGATCAACAATATCCGCATTGATCTTGATCCAGGATTCCTTTTCCATACTGATGCCATGTTTGAAAGCATTCTCTACAAAAGGGATCAACAGCATCGGATTGATGTAGAAGTTTTCTACCGGATCTGCAATTTCCGATTCGATCTTGATGTTCGGCACATTCTCCACGCGTAGGCTCTGTATGGCCACATATTCCCTTAGGTAGTCAAGGTCCCGGGATAAAAGAATGTAATCCTGTTGGTTTTCAAACAGCATAAAGCGCATCATCTGGCTCAATCGCTGTATGCTATTGGCGGTTTTATCGGCGTTTTCCTGCATCGCTATTCCATAGATCGAATTCATGACATTGAACAGGAAATGCGGGTTGATCTGCGATTGCATCAGTTTCATCTCAGCGGTTGTTTTACCTAGATCCTTCTGTAGGGAAGCGATCTGTTGTTTATTGGCCTTGGTCCTAAAATAAACATACATACTTAGGGGGATAACAATAAGGGCCACCACTAATCCAACGGGGATCATCCGCTGCGAATACCTACCATTCACTTGGATGATGAACAGGATAAACGGTGCCATTCCAGCTATGGCGGTAAAGAAAGCCAGTAATCCATATTCCGTTTTATTGATTTTCCCATGATGGTACATCTTTAACAGGTAGTAGGTGTTTATCGCATAGAGAAAATAAGCATAGGGAATATACATGGATAAAACCCCGAAATCCCTGCTCTGGGTAAACATATAAAGGGATATCAGGAATGATAACCCGACCACCAAAAAGATTTCGGTGATTAGTTTTCTGATGAAAGCCTGCTTCTGGTTGATTGTTGTTGCTGATTCCATGGTCATTTGTCGTTTAAAAATACTAAAAATGTTTGTTTTGTACATTTAAGATCCAAGGACCATTCAGGTATCCAGTCCAAATAACTTCCAGCCATTGGCTAATCTGTGGAGTTTCCTGTAGCTGCGAGAAAAGCAGATTGGTTAAAAAGTAAAATAACATAAGCTTCGATTTAAATTCGTTGAATTACTTATGCAAGTATAATATGCCCTTTACGCTTCCCTAAATTTTTGTGACGAATGCCAATAAAGAAATGATAAATACCAATTTATTGGTTTTTTTACAGCTCTTTTCTGTCGGTATCATACAGCCCGACCAATAAACTGTTCCCTTTTCCATCTATACGCAATCCCCCATATGCTGCTTTTTCATACCGTTCTGCTTGGCCTTCCTCAAAGAAAAATGATTCTGCACCGATATTGATATTGGAAAAATTACCTATCGTATAATTCAAAGCGTATTCCCCTTTTTCCAAGGGTAAAACTTCCGGCTGAAACCTTTCCCAATGGCCAATTCCATCCTTGTCCAACTTGACAATACAGTAGCCCCTTTTAGGAATATTCATGTTCCATCCCTTATTGCTGATCTCATAATTCAAACGCATATAATCGCCTTGCATTAACGAGCGAGGATCTACAGGAGCCAATTTCAAAAGAACCAATTGCCCTTCTTCCAAGATCTTTTCCTTCTTGAAGACCGATAAATTAAAATAGATGAGCAATGCTGCCAAGTTTAATAGGATGAGGATGTATTTATAGTTTTTCATGGTTCTCCAATTTTTTACGGGTGATAAAAAATAGGGCAAGGAACAGGATTCCAGACCCCATCATGAGTAAGGATTTAAACAGTAAAGTAAACTCCAGATCATAATAATATTGTCCCAGGTAATAAAGAAAAGCAATCATTCCAGCAACAAAACCAGTTTTATAATGGATATGAAAACAGATCAAACTGATCAATAGCGCTCCTGAAATACCGGGGAAGATTACGGTGCCTGCTAAACAAAACAACAATACCAACAGGATGCCAAGTCGCTGTTTCTTGGACCCATAACCCATACGACGAAAAATTCCAGATAGGATATAGAGGATGAGCCCAATAAAGACCAGGGAAAGGATAATTCGATATGCGCTTGTATAATCTAACGAAGTAAATCTAGATACGGGATACAGTGCGACCAAAAAAGCAAGGGTAACTGCGGTTCGAATAGGCAGATAGCGATGTGCCATCCCTTTAGAAAAACTAATCAGCTTCGACTCATTCCATAAGAAATAAGTGGCGAGTAGTCCCAAGATTCCAGTCAGTACATAAAACCATTCCTGATCTTCCGCATCCATAAATAGGGCAAAACCAAACCAGATCGCCAATAAGGTTGCAGAAAAATTGATGATATAACCACGGGAAATGACGATACTACCAAGGGAAATCAAAAAAAGATAAAATGCAGCGAGGGTAGCATGTACATCCAACCGGTCAAATCCAAAAGCAATCAATCCAATCCCTAATAAAAACAAACATAAGCTGATGCTGTCCAGGAAGATGCGCTTGCCAACTTTGTCAATGACAAATGCGGAAATAAGAAAAACGATGCCTGTTCCAATAAATCCAAACGCGGTCTGGAAAAAATTGATCATGAACAAAAAGGCTGTAAATGTGCCGCAGGCAAATACCGCCCCCAATACGGAGAAGATCTTGATCGCAAGGGATTGATCATGACGTTGATCTTCATAGGCTTGGGCCAAATGCTCGCTGTTAAAAATTATTTCTTTAGCTTGTAAGGATTGGAAATAATCCAATTTATCCTGTAGGAGATCTTTATTTTGCATAGCGGTGTTTTCTTTGAAAGGATAGGAGTGCCCTAACCAATAACGTTACGGAAACAATAATGAATAGGCCGATCACAAAGACCATTTCTTCCGTTTCCGAAGCCTTCAATAGGCTGGCAGAAATCATGATGATCAAACTAAAAGGAATGGTCGTGAGAAAAAAGAGGTTATAGTGCTTGACCCCATGATATATTCCAAACCCATACAAGTACGCGGTTAAGCCCAATAGTATATAGAAATTAGGATCATACGATTTATAGATCCCCAAACAGATACCGATGGTGGCCATCGCTATACTCGCTAATCCAGTGAGTTGAATGAAATAAGCAGGAATCTTTTCCCATTTTCCGGTCAAATTAAGGAGAATGGCGATCATACAGACCATGCCATTGAATAAGGTTAATACCCCATAGGTGTAAAGCCAGGACCAATGGTTGGCCACCTGTACCACATATAAGATAAAACTGATGTTGATCAAAGCGATGAAGATGATCCATAATGGTGGAAATTTGGAAACGAAAGTCCAAAGGGCAATGAATAAGGTCCATGCCAAAAAGAAATCATAGGCATTGGCGCCTGTTTGATAGACCTGCCCAAATACAGCAAACAGGGCCCCGACCAATAAGGCACTGCCCGATAAGATGATTTGCTTGAAAAGTGGTTCTAACCTTAGCCTGAAGTAGGCAATGATCAACAAAATGATCAAACCCTCAATGATTCCAATTTTTGCGAATTTGTGCAGGTCCTGCCAATTATAGGCGAAAAAGAAAATCAGCCCGATGACGAAAAAGCCTATTCCAAGGACCATCATCGAGATCCGGAAAAAATCATCCCAATGGTTTTTGGGCTGAAAAACCTTTTCTTGTAATGCCTTTTGGATGCTCTCCTGCGTGATATCGCTGTTTCGGGCGATGATATGTATATCCTTACGTTCCATTATATCTTTGTTGTAAGATTATGCGAATAGAAAATTAGCAAAAAACCTCAGGGCCCTGCGCTGCAGATGCCCCAAGGTAACCGCTAAGTTAATTATCTTTGTCCTTAAACAATTTCGCGTCGCGGGTGTTTTTTTGAACGGCTATGGCTGCAAATATGCTGAGCATAAAGGACATGCCATAAAAACCCTTTTCACTCAGGAAAAGGTCTGCGTTCCACAATCCTACAATCAGGAGAACGATGGCGGCAATCGTTGCAAACCAACTGATGCCATAATACAATTCGGTTACTTCCAAACCTTCGGCCCTATCGCGTACCGATTTCTGCACGGAGATTACTGCAAATAATCCGAACAGGAGGATCGTAAAGTAATATCCCTTTTCGTTCAACTCCATATCGGCATTCCATAATCCAATGCAATAACTTATCGATCCGACCAATAAAGCCATCCATGAGGCCCCTATAAAAGCGGCAGTAGGTTTGAATGGATTTCTTATTCCATCATTCTTGATGGGATTGTTTTCTTCTGTGTTGTGATTTAGCGGTTCCATTTTTTTTAGTTTTTTGATTAATACTGAGACAAATTTGGGGTCTATATCCAAAATTTTAAAGCTACATTTCGTAAAATACTGACGATATAAATTGTTATTTTAACTATATTTAGGCTTAAAATGTTGGACTATGGATGTATTATCGGATTTGATTAACCTCTTGAACGACAAAGATAAAGTTGATTTCAAAGCCTATTTAAAACATAAAAACAAGAGGCAAGATGTGAAGAATATCCGCTTGTTCGAGTTGATACAAACTGATGATATAAATGCAATAAATAAATTGTATGGAAAGCTGAAAAATCGTGATTCTTACCATGCTTTGCGGAAAAGATTACATGATAGCCTGCTCTTATTTATTTCCCAAAAGACATTCGAAAGAGGTAATCAGGCTGTATATGAGTTATTGCGCTATTTGGTGGTTGGCCGCTATTTGCTGGAGAATAATTTAACCAAGTTAGGTTTCCGTTCCTTGGATAAAGCGGAACGGATTGCCACCGAAAATGAGGAGTATAACCTGCTACAGGAAATCCTGTTGCTGAAACTGCAGTTTGCACACCTGAACGAAACCATCGATCTCGAAGAATTATCCAAGGGATTTATTTGGAACCAGACCCAGATTCAACGGGAAGCCAAGATGAAGTTGGCCTATGCACAACTCCGAAAGGAACTGATAGACATACAGCTCAAAGGAAAAGTAATCGATCTGACCCAGTTTATTGCCGAAACTATCCAGAAATACAAGATTTCCATGCTGGATTTCATGAATTATAAATCGCTCTACCAGGTCCTGTACTTGGCCAATGAATATGCTGCCATCAATCAGAACTTTAAATTGGTGGAAAAATATGTAAGCCGCAGTTATCAATTCATAGAACGCAAAAAGGAGGAATCCTCCATCCATATGTATTACAAAATCTACATCCTGTATTACTTGGCCAATTTCAACTTCAGGAACCGAAACTATGCAAAAAGCACAGCAATTTTGGACCAAATTTCCAGCATACTATCCGACCATCCCGATTATTGGAATCAGTTCTATTACCGGCAGCAATTGTTATATGCTTTAAACCTCCATTTTTCAGGTCATCCAACCCAAGCCTTAGAGACACTCGGCCATGCCCTGAAAAAAGTTGGTAAAAACGTAAAAATGGAAGATGCTTATGATCTGCAGATCTGTTTGGTCATGTTCCAGACCCAACATCACGATCGGCAAGCGCGGGCAGGTCTCCTCCGTTTCCATCATTCGGATGCCTGGTTGGAAAAGAAAATGGGGATGTTGTGGAGTATCCGAAAGAGTCTGTTGGAGATCCTGGTTTATGGAGAATTTGAAGAGACGGATTTGGCCAGTGCGCGAATAAAAAGCTTCCGAAGACGCTATCGCAATTACCTTTTACAAACGAAAGAAGAAAAGGTCCTAGACTATGTCTCCCTTTTGGAAAACTTCTTTACCCATCCAAGTGTTGTCCATAAAGAATCTTTCCAACATAAAGTCTACGCTTTATTAGCATTGGAAGAAAACAGCGATCTTTTTAATCTCAGCTTCATTTCTTGGTTGGTTGCACGATGGGAAAGGGCCACAACTTACGAAGTCACCATACAAATTTTGAAAATCCAAGACGAAGAGGGGGTGTTTTCACCGATAAAAATGACGTAATGGCAGTCAAAAAGCGTACAATTACCTAGTTTTTACTTTCTTATGTACGAATGGAATAAGAATTGGTGTATTTTTATAAAAATAATTAAATTTAGAGAATGGGTTGGGCAACGAAAAAAAGTAGGACTTGGGAGATTAGACAAATGGTATGGACTGTATTATCCGTCGTTATGTTTCTTCCTTTTCCTATACACATTACCCCTTTAGTGATGATGAATCAGGCAAGACGTGCGAAGGTACGTTCTTGGTACATCACTTCCTGGGTTCTTCTGGCTGTGGAGCTGGCGCTCATGGTTTCCTTTTTTTATTTCTTTGGTGCGTTGAGTCAGGCGATGTTCCTTACATTGGGAGGATCGGTACTTACCTATGTGGTAGGTAATGGGCTGTTATTGAACCAGGCCAAACCTTACCTACAACGGTTGGAATTGGGAGAAGTAAGGGATCTGTATTGGATCTCCAGCATAGATTCCCAAAAGCGATTGGAAATAGCGGCACCTAGCATCGATACCCCGCAGTTATTTGTGGAGCGCTTACTTCACTGGCGCAAGGAAATCGAAAATAGAAATATCCAAAAAGATATCGACAATATCCTCCGTCTGTTCCAATTATTGGAAAAGAAAGACAAACGGGAGGCAGAGAAATTCTTGGTGCGACACTCCACGGTGGTGAACGTATTGATGCAGTATGATGAGTTGGAGAATGCACGCTTGAATAATACCATCACATCCGAGTCCAAGCAGAAGTTGGAAGCGGTGATACGTCAGGCTGCGGTGGCCATCGAACAGGAAGTGACCAATCAGTTCAAGATGGGATTGTTGGATGTTTCCGCAGAGAGCGACGTGTATTTACAGACATTAAAAAGTAGAAACCTTTTAAAAGATTAAGAAATTATGGCAAATCTAGATTTGACACATTTAAATGATGATCAGGAGAAGAATAAACCTGCGGAAATCCAAGTGAACTTCACGGAGGAAGAAAAGGCCCTGATCCAACAATATAAAGATAAGATCAACCTGAAATCGACTACGGATATTATTCAGTTCGGCGTGGGAACCCAAAGTAATGTGAGCAATTTCTCGAATGAGATTCTGAAACAGGTGCGCACAAAAGACTTGGGTGGTGCAGAGGATATTCTAGTCAATCTGCGTTCGGAGATCAGAGGATTCGACGAAAAAATGAATAAAAAACCCTTGTTGCCTTTCTTTGATAACATCAAGAAAAAGATTGGCCGCATGCGTACGGAATATTCATCGGTAGAGACCAATATCCACAATATTGAATTGAAATTGGAAGGGCATTATAAAAACCTGGCGAAGGATGTCAACATCTTTGACAAGCTTTTTGTACAGAACCAACAATATTTCAAGGACCTTTCCTTGCATATCAAAGCAGGGGAGGAGAAGTTGGATGAAGTGATCAACCATACCTTACCGGCATTGAAATCAGAAGCTGAAGCCACAGGCGATCAGCACAAGATCCAGGAATACAAAGATCTGGAGCAACATGTTGTGCGTTTTGAGCGTAAGGTGCATGATCTGAAACTGACCAGAATGGTTGTTCTTCAAACCGCTCCGCAGATCCGTATGATCCAGAGCAACAGCAGTTCCTTGATGGAAAAGATCCAATCGAGTATTGTGAATACCCTACCGCTATGGAAAAACCAGATGGTCTTGACCTTAGGGATTGCCCATGCGCAAAGCGCTTTGGAAGCTCAACGAGCAGTAACAGATGCTACCAATGAGTTATTGAAGAGGAATTCGGAAATGCTGAAGGAAGCTACCATCAATGTAGCGAAGGAAACCGAAAGGGGTATTATTGATATGGATACCATCAAAAAAGCCAATACGGATATCATTACGACGATCGAAGAGGTATTGCGTATCCAAAAAGATGGCCGTGAAAAACGTAAGGTCGCTGAACAAGAGCTATTACAAGCCGAAACAGAACTCAAAAACCATATATTGAAATCATCGGATGAAACGAAGTTGATAAACTAAGATTGTAGATGATAGATAATAGATATTAGATGATAGATATTAGACGTTAGACCTTTCGTGTCGTCGAAACTTTTTTTCATTGCGAGGTTTTTCGCGTCATTGCAAGGTTTTTCGCGTCATTGCGAGGAACGAAGCAATCTTTAGTCTGTCATCCTGAGTATAGTCTTTGTCATGGTGAGCGTAGTCTTTGTCATGGTGAGTTTAGTCTTTGTCATCCTGAGCGTAGTCGAAGGATCTGTACGGTTGTATACGAACAGATGGTTCGACTACGCTCACCATGACAGCGACGGAAAGATTGCTTCGTCGTACCTCCTTGCAATGACGGAAAAAGGTCTATCGTCTAACATCTATCATCTATCATCTAAAACCTACATCTCCCATCTCTTCTTCGGCACACAAGAAATATCTGCAACCTTCTTCAGCACGATAGCACGTGCTTCAAATCTATTCTCCAACACCACACTATCCTTACTCGAATAAGCGATCTTGAACCTAGGCACATATGGCCCATTTTTATAACATCCGGAAATCTTCTGTTTGCCATTTTCCTTGGTATACACCCCTTCCACAATGATACTATCCCCACGCACCACATATACCGCTTTGGCATATTCCTTCCAATTTCCATCCCCATAACAACTATCAGGGATCGTTTTGATCTTATTATTCACCTTAATGGTCGCATAGATAGAATCACAGGTTACCTTAAATTCATGCAGGTTGTAGTTCAGGGTTTCCGAGGAATTACTGACGCTATCCTGCACCCAAACCCCTTGGAAAAATTCTGCCCCCTCATCCTGCATATCAGAATGTCGCGTACAGCTCCCCAATAGAAAAAGTATACCCATCAAGGACAGGTATACTTTTCTTAAAGAATATGTATTTTTATTTTTAACCACTAACTTATTTTAAGCTTCCTACCATTTCTTCTGGTTTCACCCATTCATCAAATTCCTCAGCAGTCACATAACCTAGCGAAATAGCAGTTTCTTTCAAGGTAGAATTGTTCTTATGTGCTGTCTGCGCAATCTCAGCCGCTTTGTAATAGCCAATTTTCGTATTCAAGGCAGTCACCAACATCAAGGAATTATCAACCAACTCTTTGATACGCGCATAATTCGGCTCAATACCGATCGCACAGTGCTCCTCAAAAGATACACATGCATCACCGATCAAACGAGCAGATTGTAGGAAATTCGCTGCCATGACAGGTTTGAACACGTTCAGTTCGTAATGACCCTGCGTACCACCGATCGTGATCGCTACATCATTACCCATAACCTGTGCGGCAACCATCGTCAATGCTTCACATTGCGTAGGGTTTACTTTTCCTGGCATGATCGAAGATCCTGGCTCATTTTCCGGAATCAAGATCTCTCCGATGCCTGAACGAGGACCAGAAGCCATCATACGGATATCATTGGCAATTTTATTCAAGGCAACCGCCAATTGCTTCAAAGCACCATGTGATTCCACAATAGCATCGTGTGCTGCCAAAGCCTCAAATTTATTCTCTGCAGTAACAAAAGGTAGACCTGTGAATTCGGCGATATATTTCGCTACCAACACATCATATCCTTTAGGCGTGTTCAATCCAGTACCTACGGCAGTTCCACCTAAAGCAAGCTCACCTAAATGCGCTAGGGTGTTTTTCAACGCTTTCAAACCATAGTTCAATTGCGCTACATAACCCGATAATTCCTGTCCTAAGGTTAACGGAGTGGCATCCATCAAGTGCGTACGACCGATCTTCACCACGTTCATAAACTCTTCAGATTTCCTTTTCAAGGTATCGCGTAGCTTTTCTACACCAGGGATGGTAATATCAACCACGGCTTTGTAAGCTGCAATATGCATCCCGGTAGGGAACGTATCGTTGGAAGATTGCGATTTATTTACATCATCATTTGCTTTAAGAACAGGCTCACCTTCGCCAATCTTACCACCAGCCAATACTTGGGCGCGGTTAGCGACAACCTCATTCACATTCATGTTCGATTGCGTGCCTGATCCTGTCTGCCAAATCACCAACGGAAATTGATCGTCCAATTTTCCGGCAAGGATTTCATCACATACGGCTGCGATAGCGTCACGCTTCTCAACAGGTAATACACCTAATTCATGGTTGGCATATGCTGCTGCTTTTTTCAAATAAGCAAATCCATCCACGATTTCTTTCGGCATAGATGCTGCCGGTCCAATTTTGAAGTTGTTACGAGATCTTTCGGTTTGGGCTCCCCAGTATTTATCTGCTGGTACTTGCACCTCACCCATGGTGTCTTTTTCTATTCTGAATGACATAATTACAAATGTTTTTATAAAGGCAAATTTAAGCAAAATTAATTCAACCGACGTTGAATATGTTCCTCAATATGGTGGAACAATTGTTTTGGTTTGAGGGTTCGCCAAGGAAAATTGTTCAGGTATTCGCCAAAGTTGATGTAATAATCGATCTGGTTGTCCTGAAACTCCTTGATCACATGCTCCCGGAAGTTCAGACCCACGATCCATCCATCCTCCACATCCTGAAACCACTCCTCATAATAGGAATCATCAGAAGCGTGAAAGTTCAGTACGTTCTCCCCGACCAAAATAAATTTATTGATCCCTTCATCGATCATCAGGTCGATAAGCTCCCTTTTCAGGATCATGATGTCGTTATAGATGGCATCATTCCACTCACCGATAAACTCGATGATGGTATACCCGCGATCATAGTCAACATACAGCACCTTCAGGTACAGCGTCAATGATCCAAAATGATCCCATTGGGGATGAAGCAAAAAGTTATACACTTTTTTATCAAATTCGAATTCATTGTAAATCGTGCCAAAAAAAGGGCTTCTTTCGTCTTCTGAGGCTATATAATCGTCGCGCCAGTGGTAATACGGTTCCAATTCATGCATATCAATGTAAAAATATTGAAAATTGCGGAATTATAATTGGTTACAGCTTATTTTGGACTGGGAATTGTTAGTAAATATTTGTTTTAAAATTCTTTTAAACAATTTGTTATTCAGTATTTTTGCCCACCAAATCAACAATGCATAAAGGAAGAAAAAGGAATATTTTCGTAGCAGCAACCTATGCGGCAACCCTCTTGCTGGGATTAATCCTCGGTCAGAACTATTCTGACCAACAGGGATTCAATACCGGAGGTTCCTTGGTGCCCATTGGTCTGTCTGATAATTCCTATAAAATCCAACAAGTTGTCGACCTAATTTCCAGCCGCTATGTGGATAGCATCAACATGGATTCCGTCCAGAATGGTGCCATTAACCATATTATTTCCCACTTAGATCCTTATTCTGCTTTTTTATTGCCTGTGGAATCCAGGACCCAGACCGAAGTACTTGAGGGTACTTTTGAAGGGATTGGGATGGAATATTTCAACCTCAACGATACCCTGATCGTCGTGGGATTGATCACCAATGGTCCTGCTGATAAAGGTGGCTTTAAAATCGGGGATAAGATCCTCAAGATCGGTGAACGGAAGATCTCCGGAAACACCATTTCCAAGGAAGAGGTTGAAAAACTGATGCGCGGGAAGCGAGGCTCGGTGGTGGAGATGCATGTAGAGCGGGATTCTGTGCAATTACCGTTGCCATTAAAGGCCGTAAGAGATCAGATCAATGTGAGTTCCCTGGATGTGGCTTATATGTTGCAACCTACGGTTGGTTTTATCCGCATTCGAAGGTTCGGGTTGAAAACCGCTGATGAATTCAAGGAAGCGATTGTAGAACTTAAAAAACAAGGAGCGAAGAACCTGATCCTGGATCTAAGGGACAATGGGGGTGGTTATTTTCACATCGCCATCAAATTGGCCAGTGAATTCTTTGCCGATCAACGTCTGGTGGTTTTTACCGAAGGTGCACATGAAGCAAGGCGAGATTTTCTATCGGAAGCCAATGGAACTTACGCCCAGGGTAAATTGGTCGTGTTGGTAAATGAGCGCACCGCTTCTGCTTCAGAAGTCGTCGCTGGCGCTGTACAGGATTGGGATCGCGGTATTCTGATCGGTAGAAGGACCTTCGGAAAAGCAACCGTTCAGGAACTTTTTGATTTCTCCGATGGTTCGACCATTAATCTCAGTATCGCCCGGTATTATACCCCTCTTGGAAGAAGTATACAACGCAAGTATTCCCCAAACTGGTCCAACATGAAGGATTATCCGTCCATGTACCATGGCCTATGGTCCTTAGATACCACTTATGCCCATGCTAAGCCATATCAAACGGGCTTGGGTAAGAAACTGTACAGTGGCGGTGGGATCATGCCGGATATCAAAGTCCCTGTCGATTCCAATGAAGTAAGCTTATTGTACCAGGAGCTGGTCAAATCCTCCCTGATTGAGCAGTTTGTTTACAGCCGCTTCACAAGAAAACTGCCGGCCTATTCCATTGAAAATTTTCTACAAGGATATACCCTGCCTGCCACGGAATATAATAGTTTCATTCGTTTCTTAGCACAGAAAGGACTGCGTTTGTCTACGGCCAAACAGAACGATCTCCACGATCTGATCCAAAGTGATATCGAAGCCCTATTGGGAAGGTATTATTTTGGTCGGGAAGCGTATTTTAAAGTGAAGAATAGATACGATAACTTTATCGAGTTGGCACTCAACCAAATTAACTAATCACAATATTTATTAATTGATCTGTTGTAGGCTGAGGTCTGCAAATACCGGATAATGGTCCGATAATTTCTTTTTCAGGACCTGGTAATTGCTTACCGAAAAGCGCTTATCCGCAAAAATATAATCGATCTGTAAGATAGGTAGCATTTCAAAATGGGTCACGCCCCAGCCATTCCCTTTTTCCTGAAAGGCATTCTTCATGTTCTTGCCGATCAGATTCACACTGTAGGACATCGGGGTATCATTGAAATCGCCCATCACGATCTTAGGGTAATGCGTTTCCTGCATATGTTCAGCTAAGGATTCCGCCTGATTGCTCCGCTGTTCGAAAGCCCATTTCAACTTCCGTCCAACCTGTTTCGTCTTCTGCTCCTCATTGCCAGTGCTGCTCGGATTTTGAATAAATTCCTTATCCTCGCTCTGAAGCCCGAAAGACCGCAAGTGAACGTTATAGACGCGGATGGTATCCAGGTTCTTCACGATATCCACATAGATCACCCGGTTAATGCCATATTCATTCTTCTTGATCAATCCGGAATTGATGATCGGATATTTGGAGAAAATTGCCTGTCCATAGGCGCTGTAATCATTTTGTTCCGATGGCGCAAAATAGAAGTTCTCAAAGTTGTTCTTTTTCTGTACGGTTTCCGTGAATTTCTTTTTCCCCCGGATGGTACTGCTGAATTCCTGTACACAAAGCACATCAGGATTGGCTTCCTGAATGATGTCTACGAATTGATCCTTGGCCGGAACATCCGTTTTCTCCAAAGGCTGAAGCATATGTACATTATAGGTCATGACCCGAAGGGCCGAATCTGGTTTGTTTTCAACCACGGAATTAAAGGCCACATGTTTGGTCATCAGGTTCCAGCCCAATAGAATGGCGACCAAGGAAAACAGGGAATACTTGGCTTTTCTTAAGATCCAGTAGCCTACAAAGCCGATATTGATCAATAGGATAGGAAGATAACCCAATCCGAGAAAGGCAATTGCCCAAAAAGACTTCGGATTGATGAAGGATGCCGAATAACACAATAGGAGAGCCCCGATAGCGATCAGGTTGGCAATCATAATGGTTTTACTGAAAAAACCTAAATTCTTCTTATTGATCAACATTAGTCTTGCTCTTCTCTACTTGCTTTAAACAGGATTTCTTTTTCCCGTGAAGATAGACTTTCATAGCCACTTTGTGAAATTTTATCCAAAATTTCATCAATTACATCCTGGTTAGGAAGGTCTGCCTTATAGCTTTTATAGGTAAGCGTTTTTGTTTCGGTATGTACGATGCGTAGGTTATTCTTTGGACGAGGTTTGAAGATCTTGCTCCAATCGTTTCCTTCCTGCAGCTGCTTCATGAACAATACCCCCCAAGCAATGCTCAACAGGTAGACGATCGCTCCAGCTCTATTCGCGAAAATGTAGAACAAGAACTCTAAACTCAGAAAGATAACAGCCAGCGTGACGAACTTGACCCGACCAAAGATAAAGAGCCTCAATTCCATTTTAGGGACTAGTACCGTTAAGCTCGCTACCAGCGCGGCCAAACCCAAAGAACTGGTAAATAGATAAGATTGTGCGCCTTTGGTTAAGAAGTCGATCTGTCCAAGCGCAAGGAGTAATAATCCTCCTACAAGGAAGCTACTTAAGTATAAGGTCAAGAACTGCCGTTTGTTCAAGAAGCTCATAAAGATATTACCCATCCAATAGAGCCATAAACAATCAAATACAATATTGAATAATCCGGTATAAAGGAATGGATAGGTGACTAATGACCAGGGTTGTTTTAGAAATTGGGAGAAATCCATGGGAAGCCCCAAATTGCTGACCGCCTTGTCATACAATGGATAATTGATCACATTGATCTCTACCAAAAGATCGCATAAGTGGATAATGATAAAGATAGCCGCCTGAATGGAAATGAAATAGGGGATAGGCGACCCCGTCTTGTAGGTCGTTCTAAAAAATTCCTTTAATCCATTCTCTTTTCTCATCGTTATATTAATACATATTCGGTCTTCGGATGTTCCAGGCTTTCAAAAGGATATATCCAAATAAAGCACCACCCACATGGGCCAAATGCGCTATGGATGATCCTCCATGTGAAAATCCTAAATATATTTCTATCAAAATCAATCCTGGAATGAAGTACTTCGCTTTCACAGGGATTGGAAAAAATATCAACATCAGTTCAGCATTCGGGAACAGGAATCCGAAAGCCAATAACAAGCCGTAAATTGCGCCGGATGCTCCTACCATCGGAGTAGAATAGATGTTTTGTAGCGTAGTGAGGTTCTCGCCAGAAACTTGGGAAAGTGCAGCCTCACTCAATTCATGCAAAGGCCGGATTGATCCCGTTATCTGGTATACCTCATAGGCCTGTACCCCATATTGTAGGACCAATGCCCCCAATCCACAGATTAAATAGAAGTTCAGGAATCTTTTGGAACCCAAAACTCGTTCGATAGTGGCCCCGAACATCACCAAGGCGAACATATTAAAGAATATATGCGCAAAGCCACCGTGCATAAACATGTAGGTGATGATCTGCCATACCTTAAACGCTGGAGAATCGGGATAGAAGATTCCGAACAGACCATACATGGATGGAAGCAGCTGCGAAGCTATGAAGACCAGCACATTGATGATCAGTAGGTTCTTTGTTACTACGGGTAGATTGCCAAAAAGATTATTCATAAAGTTATATTATAGGCCTTTGCCAAAGCGTTCGGCTAATTCTTGTAATGTGATCGTAATAATAACCGGTTTCCCCGATAGGGATATGTTCGGCGATTCGCAGGCAAATAAACGGTCGATCAGATCCGCCATTTCCTCATTGTCCAATTTTGCGCCCTGCTTGATCGAGGCATTCTTGGCCAAACTCTTGGCCAGTTTTTCCCTTTTGCTCAATTTCAGGTCGCTCTGGTTTTTGAAATCCTCCAACAGCCGTTCGATGATCTGCCCCTCATTGATCTTTTCCAGATCTGCAGGGATGCCATCCACGATATAGGTTGTCTTCCCAAATGGCCTTAACTGGAATCCCAAAGCGGTGATCTCCGGTAGGATGTCCTGTACCAAGGCGAAATCTGCTGCTGCCAGATCAATGGTCTGTGGAAAAAGGCTTTGTTGACTTACCCCTTGGTTCTGCTGCAATTGTTGCTGGAACTGTTCAAACAGGATTCGCTCATGTGCAGCCTGTTGGTCGATCAGCATAAATCCCGAATGGATCTGCGATACAATATATCGGTTATGTATTTGAAAGAACTGTTTCTTCGGTTGGTCGGATGGTTGTATGATCGCCGACTCCGAACTGCTCTCCGCAGGGTGCAAGGTCAATTGCTCTGCTTCCTCGGTCTCTGTAATCTGATACAAAGTATCCCAATTTTGTGGAATACTGTTCTTTTTTTCCAATCGTTCAGGATAACTGTAGCTACGATTCGACTTTGGCGTCCCATCATCAAATGGATTGAAGTTGGGATTGAAGTTGATCGTAGGCACTTGGATTTCCTCCAAGGGCTTTGGCGTGATCAGGGAGTCAAATCCGGTCTCCTGCTCAAAGTCCAACGATGGTGCAATGTTGAACCTACCCAAACTCCGTTTCACGGCCGAACGTAAAATCGCATAGATCGCTTTGTCATCCTCGTATTTGATCTCTGTTTTTGTAGGATGTACGTTGATATCGATCTTCGATGGGTCGATGTCAATGAACAGTACATACAGCGGGTAGGTGTCTGCCGGAAGAATCTCTTCATAGGCATTCATCACCGCATGGTTCAAATACGGATCTTTGATAAAACGGTTGTTCACAAAGAAAAATTGCTCTCCTCTGGTCTTTTTCGCAAACTCCGGTTTCCCGATAAATCCCTTGATGTTCAGGATGCTCGTCGTTTCTTCTACAGGAACAAGTCTTTGGTTATAATTGTTTCCAAAGAGGTGTACAATTCGTTGTTTTAAGGATTCTTTTGGTAGATGGAAGAGTTCGTTTCCTTCGTTGTGGAAGGAAAAGAATATCCCGGGATGGGCTAAGGCAATTCGTTGGAATTCATCAATGATGTGCCGAAGTTCCACCGCATTGCTCTTGAGGAAATTCCGGCGAGCCGGAATATTGTAGAACAGGTTTTTCACCTGGATACTGGTACCATTGCTGACCTGGTCGGGATATTGTTGGATCACTTCCGATCCTTCGATCTCAATGACGGTTCCCAACTCATCCTCAACACGTTTGGTTCGAAGTTCCACGTGGGCAATGGCGGCAATGGAGGCCATGGCTTCCCCACGGAAACCCATCGTACGGATCGCAAATAGATCCTCCGCTTTCCGGATCTTGGAAGTGGCATGCCTTTCAAAACATAATCGAGCATCCGTAACACTCATTCCGCAGCCATTGTCTATGACTTGGATCAAGGTCTTTCCGGCATCTTTAATAATAAGTTTTATATGATCAGCTCCCGCATCTATCGCATTCTCCATCAATTCCTTAATTGCAGAGGCAGGACGTTGTACAACCTCACCTGCTGCAATCTGATTGGCCACTGAATCGGGGAGCAACTGAATAATATCCGACATAATCTACAAAGGTACAAAAAAACGGTTATAGGGACGGATGAAAAGAGGCAGGAAAATACGTCATTGGAAAGGTCTTCCGTCATTGCGAGGAGGCACGACGAAGCAATCTTTCGCCATGTCATGGTGAGCGTAGTCGAACCATCTGTTCGTATGCAACCGTACAGATCCTTCGACTACGCTCAGGATGACAACCTTAAAGATTGCTTCGTACCTCGCAATGACGGTAAGGCGCAATGAAAGCCTCAGCAATGTCGGCCTCTGAAACGCTCCTACACCAATGCCTGAGAAGATATATCCACCTTCGCCACAATCCTATCCACAATCTCCAACGCCTTATCCAAATCCTCCTTCGTAGCAGTTAAATGCGGTCTGAAACGGATACTCACCTCCCCACAACCCAAAATCAACATCTGCTCCTTCATCGCTTCTTCCACAAACTTATCCCGGAACTCCACCGATGGCAGGTCAAAAGCACATAACAATCCTTTCCCCCTCACATTCGTGATCTCCTCATGTTTCTCCGCCAAATCCGATAACCTCCCCTGCAAATACTCCCCTAAAGTCGCCGCTTTCTCCACCAGATTCTCTTTTTCAATAATCTCCAAGATCAACCTAAACCTCACCATATCTACTAAATTCCCGCCAAAGGTAGAATTGATCCGGCTTGACTCCTTAAATACATGATGCTCAACCCGATCAAATTTCTCCCGATTGGCTAAAATCCCACAAACCTGGGTCTTCTTTCCAAAAGAGATCACATCCGGCGTAATCCCATAATGCTGGTAACACCACATCTTTCCGGTCATCGCAATACCTGTCTGCACCTCATCCAAAATCAGGATGATATCGTGCTCATCACAGATCCTGCGCAATTCCTGGAAGAACTCTTTCCGGAAATGGTTATCACCACCTTCCGCCTGGATTGGCTCCAAGATCAGACAAGCTATATCATTCGGATTATTCTTGATCGCCGATTCAATTTCTTCGATGGCTTTTTTCTCCAATTCGATGGTTTCATTGATTGATTCCTCCGTCAATGGGAAAGAAAGCTTCGGATTACTGATCCTTGGCCAATCAAATTTTGGGAAATACATGTATTTCCTAGGGTCTTTTGTATTCGTCAGAGAAAGAGTATAGCCCGTTCTTCCATGGAAGGCCTGTTTGAAATGGATAACCTGACTGGCTTCTACTTCAATGCCCTTGCTCATATTCAACCGCGTCTTCCAGTCGAATGCAGCCTTCAAGGCATTTTCCACCGCCAAACCGCCACCGTCAATAAAAAAACAGTAACTCAATTCCTGTGGGATCCCCACGCGCTCGAACGTGTCCACAAAATCCGCATATTCCCTTGGGTAGATATCCGAAAGGGCCAATTTATTGATGGATGCATCTTTTAATTGTTCCGCATGCGCCAAAATATGGGGATGGTTATAGCCCACTGGCGATGAGGCAAACATACTGAACATATCCAGGTATTCTTTGCCATCCACGTCTACAATATAGGAACCGTGTGATTTTTCCAGATCGATGACCACTGGTAGGCCATCGGCCAAAATATGCTTTGCTAATCGTTGATGTGTTTCTCTCATAATCAATTTTATAAATCAAATTTGATACCTTGTGCTAAAGGTAAATTGGTTGTATAATTAATGGTGTTGGTTTGTCTGCGCATGTAAACTTTCCAAGCATCGGAGCCGGACTCGCGACCACCACCTGTTTCTTTCTCGCCACCGAAGGCACCGCCGATCTCCGCACCGGAAGTTCCAATATTCACATTGGCTATCCCACAGTCAGAACCGTTCTGGCTCAGGAACATTTCTGCTTCCCGAAGGCTATTGGTCATGATGGCTGAAGACAAACCTTGTTTTACATCGTTCTGGATGGCGATGGCCTGATCCACTTCGCCGGTATATTTAATCAGATATAGGATAGGAGCGAAGGTCTCATGCTGCACAATCTCATAATTGTTCTCCACCTCGGCAATCACCGGCGTCACATAACAGCCGCTTTCATAACCCTTACCTTTCAATACCTCCGCCTTGGTCAACAATTTACCGCCCTCCGCTTTGATTTTTTCCACAGCAGATAGGTACATGTCTACGGCATCCGTATCGATCAATGGCCCCATATGGTTATTGCTATCCAATGGATCGCCGATCTTGATCTGTTTGTAGGCGTCTACCAGCGATTTCTTTACCTTATCATAGATGCTTTCATGGATGATCAGTCGGCGGGTACTCGTACAACGTTGTCCCGCTGTTCCAACAGCACCGAATACCGCCCCAATGATGGTCATTTTAAGATCGGCACTCGGAGAAACGATAATTGCATTGTTCCCGCCCAATTCCAGTAGCGATCTGCCCAGACGTTGTGCTACGGTTGTCGCAACAATCTTACCCATACGGGTGGAACCTGTAGCCGAAATCAAGGGGATTCTTTCGTCTTCCGAAAGCCATTGTCCTACTTCAGCTCCTCCTGTGATCACGGAAGATATTCCTTCCGGCATTTTGTTCTCCTTCAGGATAGTTGCCAGGATCTTTTGGCAGGCCAAGGCGCATAAAGGTGTTTTTTCACTTCCTTTCCATACGATTACATCGCCACAGACCAAGGCCAATGCCGCATTCCAAGACCATACCGCTACCGGGAAGTTGAAGGCAGAAATAATACCTACGATGCCCAAGGGATGGTATTGGTCGTACATCCGATGACCTGGTCGCTCAGAATGAATCGTATTTCCATAAAGCTGTCTGGAAAGTCCAACGGCAAAATCGCAGATGTCGATCATCTCCTGAACCTCACCCAAACCTTCCTGGTAGGATTTTCCCATTTCGTAGGATACCAATTTGCCCAGTACCGGTTTTAATTCGCGAAGTTTTTCGCCCAATTGACGAACCATCTCCCCACGCTTCGGCGCAGGGATATCACGCCAGATCAGTTTGGCTTTCTCCGCTTCCTGTATTACTTTATCGTATTCTTTTTTTGTTGTGCTTTGTACTTTACCAATCAATTTTCCGTTGGTAGGAGAGTAGGAACTAATGGTTTCACCCTTTGAAAACCACTTACTTCCGGTTGATGTTCCTAAATTCTCATCGGCTAAGCCTAACGCTTTTAATTCTTTTGATGTCATAATATGGTTTATATTATTCGAAATTTATATAAATATAAAGAATATATTTTGTTATTTCATAGGCATATCTGAATATTTATTGTTGCATCATATTTTCTAAGGAATATATTTCTTACTTTAGGATCTTAAAATATAAACCAATATGGACTACTACCTTCTCCACGAATTGCTCAGTCCGGAGCAACAGCTGATCCGCGATAGTATACGGGGATTTGTGAAATCAGAAATCATACCTGTTATCGATCAATACGCCCAAGACCATCAAGAAGTCCCTAACTTAATGAAAAAGTTAGGTGCATTGGGAGCATTGGGGCCTTTTATCCCGGAAGAATACGGCGGTGCCGGTCTTGATCAGATTTCCTATGGACTGATCATGCAGGAATTGGAGTTCGGCGATTCGGCCATCCGTTCGGCTGCTTCCGTACAGTCTTCTTTAGTGATGTTCCCCATCTATACCTTCGGTTCGGAAGAACAGAAAAGGAAATACCTGCCGAAATTGGCTACAGGCGAATGGATCGGGTCCTTTGGGCTGACAGAACCTAACCACGGTTCCGATCCTGCGGGGATGGAAACCAAACTGACAAAAGATGGCGATGGCTATAGACTTTCGGGTTCCAAGATGTGGATCACCAATTCGCCGGTTTGCGATCTGGCGGTTGTCTGGGCTCGGGATGAGGAGCAGAAGGTGCGCGGGGTGATTGTAGAGCGGGGAATGGAAGGATTCAGTACCCCGGAGACTTTACATAAATGGTCTCTGCGTGCTTCGCGGACCGGAGAATTGGTTTTTGATCAGGTGTTCATCCCACAGGAGAACCTCCTTCCGGAGGTCAGCAGCATGAAGGGGCCGCTGTCCTGTCTGAATTCTGCTCGGTATGGTATTTCATGGGGCGCTATTGGTGCTGCGGTCGACTGTTATGAAACGGCCCTTCGCTATGCAAAGGAAAGGGAGCAGTTTGGAAAACCCATTGCTTCTTTTCAACTCCAACAAAAGAAACTGGCCGAAATGGCAACAGAAATCACCAAAGCGCAATTGCTATCCTGGCGATTGGGGCAGTTGAAATCCGAAAACCGGGCTACGCCTGCGCAGATCTCCATGGCCAAAAGGAACAATGTACACATGGCCTTGCAGGTGGCGCGCGAAGCCAGGCAGATCCTCGGCGCAATGGGTATTGTGGGTGATTTCCCGATCATGCGGCATATGATGAACCTGGAATCCGTGATTACCTATGAAGGGACTCATGATGTGCACCTGTTGATAACCGGTCAGGATATCACCGGCATTAATGCTTTCTGATCCATTGAGGTCACAAGTATTAATGCTTTCTGATCCATTGAGGTCACAAGTATTAATGCTTTCTGATCCATTGGGTCTGATGAGATTTCAGCGTGCTTTTATCCGCAGGCATAACGGTCAGGCGAATCGTTCCTTTGGATTTGCCTGATTGCTCAGATAGGAGGAGGTCGCCATTGGGTGCTACGCTGTACTTGAATTCAAATCCCTTTTCACCGGATTTAGAAATGATTTTGAGCAGCTGTTCCTTGGTGTCCAGTATTTTCTCATATTGTTCTGATTTTCCATTCTCGTATTTGATCATGAAATATTGATCGCTCATAAAGATGAAGGCTTCCCAATAGCTAGGCATGTTCATGCTTTCCCGTATGGCGGCTTGGTCATTGTTTATATGATAGTAACCATATAATGGGCTGTTTTCATCAAAGATGTTCCCGTAATGTTTTTTGGTATTAATAATGGTGTTTATGTTCATGGATATGGTCCATACAATAAGGAGGTATTTGAACACTTGTAAGGCTGTTCTAATTTTTTTGCTTTTAATATAGGTGAATAGGCTTGGACTGGGGCTCAATTGCGATTTTTTTTGGAGAACAAAAAACTCGTAGAAATTTTTCAATTGAGGCAGCAGGAGATAGAAGGTGAGTAGAACCAAAGCCGTGGAAAGTATTTTCACACTGACATCATAGCTGTAGTTGATCATCATGATATTTACGGAAGCCGCAAAGCTGATCAATGCACCTAAGGTTGCCGTTCTTCGGAACAATAGGAGGATGGCCATGATCTCTACGATCCCAACAAAAATATTGTAGCTGTAGGAGTATCCGAAGAATGCCCAGGTAAGTATCATAGGGGATAGGTCACCTAATTTTGTGTTCAGGGTGAGGATATTTGGAAAGGGGAATTGGGTTTTGAATAGTTTGATCAGTCCGTAGTTGATGAGCATAAGGCCCACATAATATCGGATCATGGTATGTAATAGGCTATTTGCCTTGGCTAATCTTGTCTCTTGGTTTGATTTGTTTTTTCTGGGGATTATCCAATAGATAACCGCTCCTAGGAGACTCAGTAAAAACACGAATCCTATAATGAACCAGAAATAGAGGTGGTCGCCCGATCCTCTCCCAATTAATTCTATATTTCCTGCATCATGGAATATGGATTTTATCCAGTCAAAACGCATCAACCAGGTAAATAGTTGGAGGAATATTTTATTGACCCATTGCAAGAATGGAAATGTGGAATTGTTGTAAGTGATGATAAAGGATAGTATGAATAGGAATAGGAACCAGAATAATATGGGATTATTTGGAATGCGCAGGGAATGTTTGGCTTCCGTAAGTGGTTGGTTGTTGTTTTCCTGTTTCATTATATTGGTTGGGTGTAAATAATAAAGGATGGTGTTATATAATAAAGGCTAGTTATAATTAATAAAGATCGGTTATTATAAAACTAAGTAAAACCAACGCTTTATGGAAGGAGTGGTGGAAAGGTTTAAGATTATTTAACAGCTATGGTCCGATCCCCCCGTCATCGCAAGTAGGTAAATTCACGTCATTGCGAGGAGGTACTCCCTACGTCATTGCGAGGAGGTACGACGAAGCAATCTTTGGACATGGCGGAAAGATTGCTTCGTTCCTCACAATGAACTGTGTATATATCCAAATAATAAATTAAATTTTCTCCAAATAATATTCTGATTAGGCCGCTTTTGCGATGTAGCCCTTTCCAGATTTTGCGATGGCGAATGCCT